>CBQWHS010000035.1:0-13955 GCA_967728665.1 uncultured Chryseosolibacter sp.
AATAAACTGGGAAGGCAACAGGGTTTTTACGGATGAGTATCTGACCGACATTCTGGCGATCAAACCCGGTGATATTTATGATAAAAAACAAGTGGAAAGGAATTTGTCATACAATCCTGAAAGGCAAGACATCGCGGGTCTTTATATGGATCTTGGATATGTTTATTTCAGTATAGAACCGCAAGAAGTTGTTGCTGAAAATAAAGTAGTGCTCAACATGAAGATCCATGAAGGTGATGTTGCTTACATCAACGATATCAGCATCAAAGGAAATTCGTCAATCACCGCTCCGCAAATTCTGAAAATGATCGAGTTCAAAAAAGGAGATAAATTCAGCCGGTCGAAGCTCATGCAATCACAGGAGAACCTGAAGAAATCAAAGGTGTTTAAAGCGGAGAAAGTAGGATTGAATATTCTGCCGCAGGAAGACCAAAGTAAGATCAATATTGAATTTACTGTCGAAGAAAAATAATCAGGGAAGACCGTGCTCTTATAATTCTCCTTATGATTGCGTAAGGAGAATTTGTTTTTTATCAATCGTTGTAGCACTGTGTTTTCGTTCCTCCTTAGCAGGACTATTGCAAACTTTTAGTGCAGACGGGAAAGTAATCCCTAAGAATGATGACTGACTTTCGGCCTGAGCGGGGTCTCCGCTTCGGGACCCTGCGATCGTGAGTGACGCGTTAATACAACACAGATCGAAATGAGCGCTGGAAAGGATTCATCAACTTTTATGTCAAGGAGCTCCGCTTCGGAACCCAGCTCTAGGTGATTTATTAATATTCCCTTACTGGAGACCCGTCAAGTCGAAGTGATCTGACAATTCTTGGGATTTGAACGGATGGCAGGTCACAAGTCGTTTCAGCGTTTTTTCAACAAATTTGATTTGGCAACCAATCAAAAAGTTTTCATGGCACTTTACCAATGGTTCTTCAAAAATTTACAGTTCGATAACTTCACCTGTACAATTCAAAGTATAATAAACGCTTTTATAGGGGCGTAGGGCCAGTCATTGTTCTTTTAGGCGGATACTGAAAATTCACAAACTGTGATAACTTATGACTGTACTCCAATTCATCCAGCAGTTTCAACTCATGATTAAGCAAATTCATTTTTTCAGCCTGCCGTCTGTAGAGTTCTTCTGCGATCTTGTCGTCAGTAATGTGATAGCGCGCACCGATGTATTTTGCGATCTTACCGTCTTCATCTTTCACAGGTACAATCGTGGCGTCTACCCAATAATGCGTTCCATCCTTGGCCCTGTTCTTAATAATTCCACGAAACACCTGCCCCTGCTTAATGGTTGTCCAGAAAACTCTGAAAAGCTCCCTTGGCATATCGGGGTGCCTGAAGATGTTATGCGGTTTGCCTATGAGTTCGTCACGTCTGTACTTGGACACTTCACAAAGTTTTTCGTTGGCGAGTAAAATATTTCCAAATAAATCAGCTTCCGACAGAATTGTGGTGATCGCAAAAACATTTTCACGCACCAGGAGGTCTTTCTGAATTTTTACAGTCTCGTCTATCTGCCTGTGCATCTGCTCCTGGGTGGCTGCAAGTTCCTCCATGTTCTGGCGCATCTCTTCTTCCTGAGATCTGAGTGCTTCGGCTTGTTGCTGTGATGCTTCTAAGAGCCTTGCCGTACGTTGGCTCCCTTTCGCGGAAGAAAGCATGGAAGCAATATTTTCCGATAATTTTTCAGCGAAGGAGATTTCGAAATCATGCAATTCCTTAAATGCTGCTAACTCTATGATCCCTTGCATTTCGTCGTTCACTTTCAATGGCACGATCAGGATAGTACGTGGGTTGGCTTGCCCCAGTCCTGATGTAATCTTGATATAGTCTTTAGGTACTTCTCTCAGGTAAATGGTGGATCGCTCCAGGTATGCCTGGCCCACTAAGCCCTCGCCAACATGTATCTTTTTATGAAGGAATTTTTTACGGTCGAAAGCGTAACACGAAATCAATTCAAGATGAACATCATTGGCGTCCTGATCATTCACGACAAACAAACTTGCTTGGTTTACATTCAGGTATTTCACCAGATTCGATACAATGCTGTCCCCCAGATCTTTCAAGTTAATGTTCGTCTGGAGTATCTCCGCGAATTTTGCCAGCCCCGACGACGCCCAGTTGCGTTTTTTATCTTCCTCGCCCACCATCCTTAGGTTGTCGCGCATCTTATTCATAGCCTGACTTAGGGAGCCTCGACCTTCAAAAACTTCTATATTAGTATCGAGCTTTCCTTCGCCCACATTTCCGGCAAATTCTACAGCTGAGCCCAGATTGACAGTAAGACGATTAACTGCGATCGTGATCTCGCCAACTTCATCATCACTACGGACCTTCAGAGGCGAAGGGATCAAGCCCTCTGACAACGTGGTTAGATTTTTTGAAAGAGGCGTGAGTGGGGCGAAGAGTCTTCTCAAAAACAAGAAGGTAAAACCAATTACCATTACATTCAAAAGAAGAATGACTATCAGGATTCCGATAAAAGCTTTTTTGGTTTCGCCAGCGTGAGCGGTATACAACTGGACAAGCTCCATATTATGCTTCAGGAGTACACCACCCGTTAACAACACTTTCATTTTGTTAATAGCCTCAAAAAATCGAGGATTGCCAACCTTGGCCGGTTGATTTGTTACCACGGAATCTAGTCTGGGTATTTCCTTCTTGATGTATTTGGGTTCGGATTGTAGTGTATTGGAAATATCTTTTATTCCTTTGAAGAATTCCTCGATCTCGAGAATTTTTGGCATTATTATAGGCGATGCTGCCGATAGCGTGATGTCACCTTCAACACCCGGTGCCATTCCTCCGTTTTTCAGTGCCTGCAAAGACTGTTCATGTAAAACGACTGCCTTACGAAGTTCCTCCTTGGCAAGTTCAAACTCGTCCTCACTATCTGAATTGCATAGTAGTGCCATAGCGGCAATACGTTGTGACAGCATCCTGTTGCGCCCTGCTACATCGATCAGACTCGCTTCAGTTTTTTGACGCGCGTTATACCAGAATATTGCCAGATAGGATGAAAGCACAACAAGCAGAAGTAGGGAGAAAACGAGTGTTACCTTACCGTGGACACTTAATTTTTTGAAACCGAGATTCATGCGGCACATTTTTTAGTACTATATTATATTTTTCAGAAGCTATCTATCAGGACACAATCTAGGTCTGACCATATAAAAACCGTCACCTATCTCCCCAAGAGGAGATTTACTTTTTACTACAGCTTCAACCGGTCTTGGTCTCTACACACAAAGACTTAATAACTTATAATGGAGTAACTGTGCAAGAATATTTATTAATCTGTATGGATAAAAAAAGAAACCCCAGGACAACTTCCCAGGGTTATCGATGATTAAAGAAAAGACCCTCTCAAAACTTTAATCGGATCAAATATAATTAGCGGACTGAAAAGAAAGAGTGCATTTATTCGTTTGTCCACTATTTTGTCCATTGGCGAAATGCATTTTTTTGTAAATGTGATCGGCGTAGGGATTATTCACCGCCGGAAATAAGGTGTTTATCGCAAAGCGACTTTTGTCTCCTATTTTGTCCACCCATATTTTACGTCAGAGCCGGGATATTTATCCACTTTCATGTCGAACTTCCAATGAACTACTCGTATGGAATAATATTCTCCATTGATTAATAAATCCAAATTCGGTTGACAGGCTTGCCGAACCTAATTTTCCATACCGTCAAATATTGTACTATGATCTGAGGACGTTTCTCCATTCAGTTTGAGGCTGATACATGAGAAATGCCTATAAATGTTAAATCCAATATCAAATGAAAAAGACCATACTTGTTGTAGAAGACTTTGAAAGTATCCGGAATTTTATTCGCGAGACCCTGGAGAGAAAAGGGTATACAACAATTGGCGCAGCTGATGGTAACGAAGCTTTCGAAGCGCTGGCGAAGCATACAGACCGCGTCAACTTGGTGCTCTCAGATTATAATATGCCACGTTGTACAGGATTTGAATTACTCCAAAAATTAAAAGCAAATAAGACCACGTCCAGCATACCCGTCATGTTCCTCACCACCGAGTCCAATCCTGATAAGATGAGGGCAGCCAAAGAAGCGGGTCTTTCCGCCTGGGTGAAAAAACCGTACAATGCTGAGTCATTCTTTGCCCAGATCGAAAATCTTATTTCGAATGGACAGTAATCAGAAAAAATTTATTGAAGATGTCCTTGATCTGCTAAACGAGTTGGACGAAGGTCTCATGCAACTGGAGGCCAACCCAATGGCTTCAGCCCCTCTCGAACAGGTCTTCCGTACCATGCACACTATTAAAGGTGCGGCTAATATGTTCGGCTTTGAAAATATTGGCGAATTGGCTCATCACCTTGAGACGTTGTTTGACATGGTGCGACAAGGACGACTTCAGGTTACCGATAAGCTGATCAGCATTACCCTTAATGCCTTTGATAAGGTTCGTTACCTGCTGCAGAAAAAAGATGTAATACAGATTACGGAAGCCAAAGGCCTGAAAGACCATGTCACTTTGGTTTTACAATTTTTGAAAAAATCCGAAGGCAGCATGTCAGGATTGGAGCCGGAGAAAAAAAATATTCTGGGAACCTACCTGGTACGGGTAACACCTACCATCACCATAACCGCCGACGGAAATCACCCTCTTGTTTTCATTGTAAAAGATATTGAAGCGCTGGGTACCAGTAAGACAACCCTTCATCAAAAGGATGATTTGACGGTGGCATACTGGAGCATGGTTCTTGCAACCACAACTCCCCAAGCCGAAATGGAAAGCTATTTCATTTTTGTAGAAAATGAATGCACGCTAAACATCATGTTGCTTGGTGCGGGTAACCTTTGGGATGTACCCTCCTTCGAAGAGGTGGTGGTTCAATATCGGGCAAACGAAATCAATGAAGGGGAACTGAAGACGCTGACTGAAAAGCTCTCACGACAGTATCAGGCCAGTCTGGAGAAACATGAAACCATTGAAAAACAGGAAGGTTATACTCCACGCGAACAAAAAGAGTTAAACGATACGGTAATAAAAGTGAGCAAGCGCAAGATCGATGACCTCCTCAACTGGATTAGCGAACTCATCATTTTACAAGCTCAGCTACTTAATGTAGCCCAGCATAATTCGGTAGCCGGCCTGGAGGAAATCACGGAACGCATGGAAATGGTGACCAATCATCTACGCGACACTTCCCTGCAGATTGGCCTTGTGCCCATTGAATCGCTGGTTACACAATTCAAACGGCTGGTGCGCGACCTTTCAAAGTCGCTGGGAAAAAAAGTGAATTTCCTTTCGAAAGGAACGGAGACGGAAATGGATAAGGATGTGATCGAGATGATGACCGATCCCCTGCTACACCTTATCCGCAACGCCCTCGATCATGGCATTGAGATGCCGGAAATACGAAGGTCTCTAAACAAACCTGAACATGGCATCATCAGACTCAAGGCATATCGGTCCAGTACTTTCATAAACCTGATTATCAGCGATGACGGAAAAGGGATCGACAAAGAAAAAGTATTGCATAAAGCCACCGAAAAGGGTATCGCGGAGCCCGGAGCTCAGTATACCGATGAAGAGATTTTTAACATGGTATTCCATCCGGGGCTTTCCACCTCGAATGCCGTTTCGGATGTGTCTGGCCGTGGCGTTGGTATGGATGTAGTCAACAAAAAGATTTCAGAACTAAAGGGAACCATTGCGATAACAAGTTCAATTGGTGAAGGTACGTCGTTCCATATCCAATTGCCGCTCTCCCGGTCTATCATTGACGGCCTTCTCGTGCTCGTGGCCAATACGCACTACGTAGTGCCCCTCAATGTGGTTGAACGCATTGACCGCATCGCCTATGATTCCATCAACCGCACGCAACGCATATTCAATGATGTAATCATTAATGAGGAGCCCTTGTCTGTATTCTCGATCCATAACAAATTTCATCCGGAAATGGAACTGCCAAAAACAGCGGATATCATTTTCATCACCATTAATGGTGTTCGCAAAGGCATAGCGGTTGATGCGATAAAAGGAAAAATGCAGGCTGTGCTCAAGCCCTTAGGCGAAATGTTTCAGCACCAGGATTTTATTTCCGGGAGCACCATATTGGGTGACGGAAGCCTGGCTTTGATATTGGACCCGCAACGTCTTTTTATGATTAAACAAAATTAAACCACGCGTGTATGACGAATGAATTAATAACAACGGCTTACCTCACCTTTATGCTGGGCGATGAAAAATTTGCCATTCCGGTAGACCGTGTACAGGAAATAGTAGAGCTCGACCATGTTACAAAAGTACCGCAGACACCAGACTACATGCTGGGCATCATCAACCTGCGTGGTAAGATATTACCCCTTCTTGACACGCGCCTAAAACTAGGACTTCCCACCGCCGAACGAACTAGAAAAAACAGGATCCTCATTCTGGATATACAAGAAGACAACAAAGCTACACAAGTAGGTGCCATTGTCGATTTGGCCAAGGAAGTCGTTGAGATCGAACGCCAACAAATACAAAGGTCAGAGAATTTTGAACACTATAACAATTCCACTCCCATCACGGGCATAGTCAACAACCATGGAGACATTACTATGATCATGGACATTGCCCGGGTATTTTCTGTCAATGAAATCAATTTGATCAATGAGACTTTGAACTAAAACTAATTAGAACCAGAAACAATAGAAGTAGCTATGTTAAATAAACTAACCATCCGCAACAAACTTATATGGGCGTTTGCATCCCTCATCGTATTGATGGCGGTGATCTTTGTTTTGTCCTTCTCCAGAATTGGTATCATCCGGGATAGGATTGATGTGCTTGAAGGTACAGTCAAACAACAGGTCACCATTGCTCGGATACGATACTATTCCGGATTAATAATCCGGCTGCAAAAAATGATCATTCTGGAAACAGACGCCCAGAAAATGAGCGAACTCGCGAACCAGATAGAATCCAATAGTAAGCTCATGAACAGTAGCTATGAAGAACTTAAGACCATAAGTTCAGGAGACCTTTTAGCAGTTGCCGAACAGCTTGGACCCAAGTTGGATGAATTTGCCAACGTTAATCAAGATGTTGTTAAACTCGCTTCAGAAAGTACTGAATCAGTAGCAAGAGAGAGCTCTTTTTCAGAGGGATATGCGGAGTTTTCAAAAGCAAAAGGTACGCTGGACGAGCTGATTCATGATCTGGATGAGCGTGGCACAAAAGAGCAGATCAATCTCGCCTCGCAGATCAAAGATGTGCTCAGTCAACTTTACAGCCAGGAGAAGGTTTTGATACTTTCTTTTACAGATGATATGCGTGAAAGGTCTTTCAAAGAAGGCTCTGACCTTGAAGGCAGACTGGACATTCTGGTTACACGGATGAGCAGAAACACCACCGGAGATGCTCAAATGCTATTGGATAAATATTTAAGGCAGTATAGTAGTTTCATGGCGATTCATACCGCCACGATGAAGCTGGCGCTTCGGAGTACAAACGCCAAAGCTACCGTTCTCTCCAATGGTCAGGCAGACAAGATTGGGAATGAACTTAAGTTGAAAATAGATGAATTCACAAATAAAACAGCCAATCAACTTGTCGTGAACCGGCAGGAAACGGATGAGATTTACAGCGGTGCAATCCGCATAATGACAACTATTATTGTCATCGCTGTTATCGCCAGTGTCCTGATGGCAATATGGTTGCTGAAAGGCATTATTAGCTCTCTGAGTACGGCTACCGCAGCCGTAAAGAAAATTGCTGCTGGCGATTTTTCTGCTGATGTTAAAATCAATAGTGAAGATGAAATTGCTTTGATGTTAAAAGAACTACAGTTCATGATTGAGAAACTGCGCAGTTCGGTGGATGTAGCAAAAATGGTAGCTAAAGGTAATTTAATGATTGATTTTAACGCACAGAAGAATCATGGAGGCGACCTTGATGACGCGTTGGAACTCATGGTAAATAACCTACGCGAAATTGCCGTTACGATTTATAACGGAGCAGATAATGTAACCATGGCAAGCCAGCAGGTCGCTGCGGCTTCGCAGCAGATGTCGCAAGGAGCGCAGGAGCAAGCCAGTGCTTCCGAGGAGGTTTCGTCTTCTATGGAGGAGATGGCCGCGAACATTCAGCAGAACACCGACAACTCAAAGGAAACCGAAAAAATTTCCAACAAAGCCGCCAAAGACATACAAGCAAGTAGCCAATCCGTTTCAGAAACCGTTGATGCCATCACTACCATTACTGAGAAGATTGCCATCATTGAAGAGATTGCTTCCAAGACTGATCTTCTTGCCCTCAATGCCGCGGTTGAGGCGGCTCGCGCAGGTGAACATGGAAAAGGCTTTGCTGTCGTGGCGGCCGAAGTGCGCAAACTAGCGGAACGCAGTCAGAAAGCGGCTGCAGAGATCAACGAAATATCAGCGCGCACAGTGAAGATGGCGAGAGAATCGAAGGACATGTTAATAAACACCTTACCGGATATCAACAAAACTGCGGAATTGGTGCAGGAAATTGCTGCATCCAGTGTGGAACAAAACAGCGGTGCCGTGCAGGTCAATAAAGCAGTGCAACAATTATCGCAGGTTACACAAGGCAATGCGTCAGCCGCAGAAGAGATGTCATCGAATGCGGAAGAGCTCAGCAGTCAGGCAGAAGAATTAAAAGCGGCCATCAGCTACTTTAAGCTTGATGATAAAATCCGCAATAAATCTTTCAAGCGTTCCGATAAGAAAACAACCATCCATCTGGGCAAAGTACGTTCTGCAGAACCCGCACTTGAGCATAGTGGTTCTGAAAATGGAAATGGCCACGACCTGAAGTTAGGCAACGGACCAAGTGACAATGATTTTTCTGAGTTTTAGGGAGCCCATCCTTTTTAACGACCTGGCGGGTTTTGAATACCTGCCAGGTCTCAAATGAATATCACTGCATCGTAATGAAAGGTCTTGATCCGACGGTCTTTTTGCGAATGGATGACGAAAGCTTCAGCCGTCTCAGCGCGTATGTAACACGCGAGTATGGCATAAAACTTCCCATCCATAAAAAGAGTATGCTTGAGAGTCGCCTCAACAAAAAGGTGAAAAGCCTGGGCATGAACTATCCCCAATTCCTGGATTATATTTTTAGTGAAGAAGGGAAACAGAGTGAATTGTTCAACGTCATTGATCTGATCACTACGAACAAGACTGACTTCTACCGTGAGCCCGCCCATTTCCAATACTTGCAGCAATTTTTTCTTCCAGATTATCTAAATGAATACGGTTATCGAAGCCTCGACGTATGGTCAGCTGGCTGTTCAACCGGTGAAGAACCCTACACATTAATGATGGTGCTGGAGGAATTTAAAAATCGTCACCCTTCTTTCACGTATTCACTCATGGCCAGTGATGTTTCCATGCGCGTTATTCAAGCTGCCCACAATGGCATTTATCATAGTGATCGGATTGCCGATGTTCCAGTAGAGTTGAAACGAAGTTACTTTCTCCGAAGTAAAAAAAAGGATGACAACCTGGTGCGTGTAAAACCTGAATTCAGAAAAAAGATTACCTATAGACGCATCAATCTTATGGATAACACTTATAGGATGAGTAAGGGAAGTTTGGATATTATTTTCTGCCGAAATGTTCTTATTTATTTCGACAAACAGATACAGGAAAAAGTTATTAAAAAGTTCACTGCCTGTCTTCGCCCGGGAGGCTTGCTGTTCCTGGGGCATAGCGAATCGCTCATGGGAATGAATGTGCAGATGAAGCAACTCAGGCCAACCATTTATCAGCAACCGTCATGATCGTGCCCCAACTGACAATTGCCAAACGGTACTTTATAACGGACGGTCAATTTGTAATTACTACAGTACCGGCCAACATCCATACGGTATTGGGGTCTTGTGTCTCTGTTTGCCTTTGGGACAAAGAACTGAAGATGGGTGGTATGAACCATTACCTGATGCCTGGTTCATCGTCTAGCGCTGCTGGGAATCCCAATCATGGTTGCACTTCCATTCCCATGTTGATCAGGTCAATGATAAATCGAAATGCGCTAGTGGAAAACCTGGAAGCAAAAATTTTTGGCGGGTGTAATTCCTGGGCGGTGGATGGCGGATTTTTTACAGTTGGAATTAGGAATATTGAAATTGCAGACCAGATATTAAGAAGAGAAGGAATACCGATAACAGCACGACAAACAGGAGGAATGAGTGGACGGAAAATTATTTTCGACACATATACCGGGAAAGTGAAAGTACACTTGCTAACAAAAACATCAGCAGTAGTAAATGATGAAATCAGTAAAGGTTTTAGTTATTGATGATTCGGCATTGGCGCGGCAAACGCTTACCGGAATTATCAATTCCTATCCTCAACTCCAGGTAGTTGGCACTGCTGGTGATCCGTACTTCGCTGCCAGAAGATCCGTGATATTGTTCCAGATGTGATCAGATTGGATGGATAGACTTACTTTCCTTAAAGTATTACGGCCCATTTGACTACTCTGTTTCTAGTCAACTGATATATAACGAACCTAAATATTCAACAATAATTATCTTGAAATTGTTTGTGACAGGAAGAGCTCAACATATATTCGCAAGTTATCACAGGGTTTTAAAAATGTAAGTTACCTTTCAGGATTTTCTTCCCAAGATTTTTAATTGAATGCGTGTTTCGATAATAAAACCTTCCTTTGTTTTTAAGGGACTTAAAAGCATACTGCTCCTTCTTTCGGTATCTCTATTCATAACTCATATTAAAGCGCAAACTCCTCCTGTGGTTTTCAGAAATTTCACAGTAAGTGATGGGTTGTCCCACAACTTTGTACGGGGTTTTTTGCAAGATTCCAGGGGTTTCATGTGGATTTCCACCATCGATGGTCTTAACAAGTTTGACGGTTATACTTTCAAAACCTACAAGGCAAAGCACAATGACACTACCAGTCTTTCCAGTAATAATATCAGCAATGCTTTGGTAGAAGATGCGCACGGAAATATTTGGGCGGGCACTTGGGGAGGCGGTATTTGTATCTACAACAGGAAGTCGGACAATTTCAAACACATAGGCCTCGATACAGGAACTCCGGGAGATACAGGGTTCCCCTCAAAATTTGTTTACGTTTTCTATAAGGACTCAAAAAACCGGATTTGGATAGGTACTTCTGATAAAGGACTTATCCTGGCAGACCCAGACAGGCTTACCTTTACCCAATTCGGGCATGATCCCGCTAATCCTTCCAGCCTGAGCCACAATAGCGTTCAGGCCATTACGGAAGACGATGAGGGCCAATTATGGATCGGAACGCTTGGCGGAGGACTTAACCGGTTCGATCCTGAAACCAGGAAGTTTATTCGCTACATGCATCAGGAAGATGATAAGGAGAGCCCCGCCAACAATGTAGTAACAAATGTATTTTACGACAGTAAGAAAAGGTTGTGGATCACAACTTCGAATAACACGCTCAGCCTGATGAAAAATCAGCCTGGTAAATTTAGTCACTTTAAGCACCGGCCCAACGATCCTAAAAGTATCGGCGATTACCATATTACTACCATAGCAGAAAATGATAATAAAATATGGATCGGTACAGATTTCGGCTTGATGCTGTTCAATGAAAAAAACAACAATTTTCATCATTATTACTCCAGGCCTTTTGATCCGCAAGGCCTTTCTTCCAGCCAGATAAAAATACTCTTCAGCGACAGGCAGGAGCGTTTGTGGATAGGGACATACAACGGAGGTGTTAACTTGTTAGACAAAAGCCACGAAAAGGTGCTTCATTATCATACTTTTTTAAATGAAAATTCCCTATCGTTCAACGATGTAAGCGCTTTCCTGCAGAATGATGACGGGAGTATACTAATAGGAACCGATGGAGGAGGGTTGAATATTTTTGATAAAAAAAACGGCAGGTTTACCCATTACAAGCATGATCCGAACAATCCCCATAGCATCGATGGCAATTTTGTTAAAACTATACTCAGGGATAAAAATGACAGGATTTGGGTGGGTTTGTGGGGAAGCGGTCTCACGATCTTCGACAGGAAAAAGCAAATTTTCATTCCGTTTAAAAATAATAAAAAGCGGGGCCTTGACAAGGCCAACGTCACTTGCCTTACACAGGATGATGAGGGCTTCATTTGGGTGAGCACGTGGGGCAATGGAGTATATAGGTATAAGCCGGATACGCCCTTGTTTGAAAATTTTGCATTTGATAGCAACGACCTCAATAGCCTTTCCAATTTTAGTGCATGGGCCATTTATTCGGATAGTAAGAATAATATTTGGGTAGGCAACAGTAACGGAGTTTTAGACCTGTACAACAGGGAAAACGGGGGGTTTATACATTTTAACACCACACCCCCGGGAGAAAACAGCGCAGGAATATTAGTCATATCGGAGGATAATCAAGGCAGGATATGGACAGGGTTAGAGGGCGGAGGCCTGAAGTTACTTGATAAGGAGACCGGAACCTTTAAAACCTACGACATTGAAGATGGCATTCCGAGCGATTTTGTAAATTCTATAGAAGAAGATCAGAACGGATATTTGTGGATAGGGACTAACAATGGCATTGCCCGTTTTAATCCTGAAACCGGAGAAATAAAAAATTATGGCCTCAATTACGGGCTGCAAAGCCTGCAGTTTAACAGACAGTCATCAGCGCAGCTCAGGTCCGGTGAAATGATATTCGGAGGGGTTAATGGTTTTAACATTTTTCATCCAGATAGTTTGGCTGAAAGTTCCCGAAATTTTCCTATCGCTTTCACTGACTTTCAGCTATTTAATAAACCTGTGTCCATAGGAAAAAAAGGTTCTCCGTTGACGGAACATATTAGTGAAACTTCGGAGATCACGCTTCCCTACTACCATTCCGTTTTTAGCCTGGAATACGCCGCATTAAATTTTATGGGCCAGGAACGTACCCGGTATAGATACAGCCTGAAGGGGTTTGTGGATGAAGGCTGGCAAGAGGTGGGAACTGAACGCAAAGTTACCTACACAAATCTGGATCCAGGCACGTATACCTTCATGGTAAAAGCCTCCAGTAATGATGAGCTATGGAATATGGAAAGTGCATCGCTGGTTATTCATATCCTTCCTCCCTGGTGGAAGACGTGGTGGTTTAGACTGGCTTGGATACTACTGATGGCGGCAATGGCTGTTGCCTTTTATAAAAACAGGATGAGAAGAATAAAAAAGATTAACCAGGCCCTTGAAAAATCGGTAATGGAAAGGACAAAAGATTTGCAGGTTGCAAATAACGAACTGGTGACCCGGGAAGAGGAAATAACATCTCAAAACGAAGAGCTTACCAAACAGCGCGAAACGCTGGCATTACAAAACGAGGCTCTTGTTGAATCTAAAAAACAGCAACTGGATCTTTACACACAAAATATAATTGAAAAGACTGAGATCATTCATCGTGTAAACGCAGAACTTGAATTGCTCAGAAACAAAACAATTGTTGAGAATGAGCAGATTGAAAAGTTCAGCGGTGTGCTTCAGTCACATATCCTTACAGAAGATGATTGGGAACAGTTTAAGAAAAAATTTCAGGATGTTTATCCAAATTTCTTCGCGGGATTACGCTATCGTTTTCCAGATATCACGGCAGCAGAACTGCGTCTATCCGCATTGATCAAATTAAATTTGTCCCTTAAGGAAGCCGCAGGTACTTTAGGAATATCTGTTGAGAGTGTGAAGAAATCACGCTATCGTTTAAGAAAAAAGTTTGATTTGCGAGAGGAAGAGTCGATCGATGAGTTTGTCCGTAGGTTGACGTAGGTGTGAGATCCCGAAACTGATCGGCAATCTTTTGAATTTTATTTCTCATCTGCTAGTAAGTAAGAATGATCCGTATACGGGCATGGGATAGCCTTGGAGTACGAAGGATTTGAATGTTGTGACCTGATGCGAGTTAGTATTGATCAGGGTATGCGCGTCTACAGTAACGTTTGGTGATTGTGAAATCCGCA
>CBQWHS010000036.1:0-13785 GCA_967728665.1 uncultured Chryseosolibacter sp.
CAAGTCGCATGATCAAAACCGTTTTGATTGATGATGAGCCATTGGCAAGGACAATTGTTCGCGAATATTTATTGCCATATAAAGAGATTGAAGTTATTCAGGAATGCAACGATGGATTTGAAGGCGTCAAGGCGATAGCTTCTCATAAGCCCGATCTTGTTTTTCTTGATATACAAATGCCAAAGATCAATGGCTTTGAAATGCTCGAGTTGATTGAACAACCACCGGCTGTAATTTTCACCACTGCGTTTGATGAGTATGCCATAAAAGCATTCGAGTCCCATGCGATCGACTACTTGTTAAAACCATTCAGCAAAGATCGTTTTGACAAAGCCATGCAAAAGTGGTTATCACAACAGAATCAAGGTTTAAAGCAAACTGTACTGTTGCAAGAAGAAATTCGCCAACCGGAAGAGAAAAACAGAATTGTAGTGAGGGAGAGTGGCAATATCCGAATCATTCCCATCAATGAAATTCAGTACATTGAAGCTTATGACGATTACGTGAAAATATTTACCGCGAAGGAAATGTTTTTGAAAAAGAAAACGATGAGCTTCTATGAACGGATTCTCGATCCTGATCAATTTGTTCGCGTTCATCGCTCCTACATTATGCAATTATCACAGCTTACGCGTATTGAACCTTTTGAGAAAGATTCTCATATCGCGTTGTTGAAAAGTGGAGCAAAAGTTCCACTAAGCAAATCTGGTTACGCACGGCTTAAAATAGTGCTTGGACTCTAGGCAGAGGCTGGCGCTTTTTTATTTTTTTTCAAGCTGATGCGAGCCAGGAAGGCACTGATTACGCAGAGCACCGAGCCTGCAAGCATTACTGCTCCTGGAAAATAAATTGACGAACCAGGTTTTGAAAAACTGTAAAACAAAGTTGTCATAAAGATCGGGCCCACAATGGATGTTAAACTTATAAGGCTCGTCAGCGCTCCTTGTAATTCTCCTTGCTGATTTGCTTGAACTTGTGCTGACATGACACCCTGTAAAGAAGGTCCGGCTATCCCGCCAAGGCAATACGGAACCAGGAACACAAACATCATCCAGCCTTGTGTTGCTACACCGAAAAGAAAAAATCCTGCTGCATAAAGAAACAGGCCAACATAGATGCTTCGCTCTTGCCCAATTTTTGGAATTATAAAACGGATAAGTAAACCCTGAACAAGTCCCACCATCAATCCAACAAATGCGAGAGAGTATCCCACCATATCTTCTTTCCAGTCGAACTTCTCCATTGTGTAATATGCCCACGTACTTTGAACAGCATGGGCTGCGAGATACAAGAGAACAATGGAGATGACTAAGCCAAGAATAACCCGGTGACTAAAAAAGAATTTGACAGTACCGAGAGGGTTCGCCCTTTTCCATTCGAATTTTCTCCGGTTTTCTGGCTTCAGCGATTCAGGTAAAATAAAGTAACCATAGAGCCAGTTCAGGAATACCAATCCTGCGGCTGCGAAAAACGGAGCACGAACACCGTATTTCGCAAGTAGTCCTCCAATGGCAGGGCCAATGATAAATCCTAAACCGAAGGCAGCTCCAATGATGCCAAAATTTTGAGCACGCTTTTCAGGAGTGCTGATGTCTGCGATGTAAGCAGATGCAGTTGTGAAGCTTGCGCCCATAATGCCGGCAACAATCCGTCCGACAAAAAGCCAGGCGATGGTGGGCGCGAAGGCCGTTAGTAAATAATCGACACCGAAGCCAAAAAGTGAAATCAACAGAATAGGCCGTCTTCCATATTGATCGCTGAGGTTTCCGATGATTGGCGAAAATATGAACTGCATCACTGCGAACGCCGCAATTAACCATCCCCCATAAGGCGAGGCTTCTGATATTTCTACATGCAGGAGAGAACTTAGCAGAGATGGTACAACAGGAATAATTAAACCAAATCCTGTGACGTCAATTAAAAGCGTGACGAAAATGAAGCCGAGGGCTGCCGTTCTTTTTTCTGACATGAGGAAATAGTTAAGTCGGCAAATAACGGTAATTTATCAGTAGATTTTTCAACCGTTTTTATAAACTTTGATTCATTTGAATTCTTTATGCACGAGTCGATCCTTAAAAATGTAAGTCAACACATCAAGCTCACCCAAGAAGAGGAGAAATTTTTTATTTCACTTTTAAAGCATCGCAAACTTCGGAAGAGACAATACCTTCTCCAGGCTGGCGATGTTTCACGTTACGAGAATTTTGTTGCAAAAGGTTTACTTCGAGCATACACTGTTGATGCAAAGGGACAGGAGCACATTGCCATGTTTGCAACGGAAGGATGGTGGACTTCAGATTTATATAGCTTTCTGACAAACACTCCAGCCTCACAACATATTGATGCACTTGAAGACAGCGAGGTTTTCAGCATTGAAAAACCTGACCTTGAAAAATTGTATGAAGCCGTTCCAAAGTTCGAACGATTTTTCAGGATACTCTTGCAAAACGCTTTCGTTGCGAATCAAAATAGAATTCTCGCCAGCATTTCTGAAACTGCAGAGCAACAATATCTGAACTTTATTAAAAAATATCCATCGTTGGAACAACGTATTCCGCAACATCAGATTGCTTCATTTCTAGGAATAACGCCAGAAACGATCAGCCGCATTCGAAAGGCGAAGAATTAGAGCGTCCAATTTCTTGATGTAGATCAATCTCCTTTCTTGAGTCATATCAATGTAAAAGGTTGACGCGACTTTCATATTTGTGATGTCAAAACAAACAAGTATGTCGTCACTCAAAGAAAAAATCACTGAATTAAATTCACTTGTCCTGGCGGGAAAATCGTTGGATGCTTTCGAAAAATTTTATCATCCCAATGTAGCCATGCAGGAAAATGGGAATGCTCCAACCATCGGCAAGGCAAACAATCGTAACCGCGAAATCGAATTTTTTGGAAAAGTTACGGAATTCCGTGGCGCAGAAATTCAAGGTGTTGCAATTGGAGATAATATCAGCACGGTTGTCTGGCATTACGATTACACTCACGAAGAATGGGGAATTCGTAACTACACACAAGTGTCTGTTCAACATTGGCAGGATGGGCTCATTATTAAAGAACAATTTTTTTACGGCAACTAAATCGGATAAAAATGGAAACAAGAATGAATGCGACTCTTCTTATCGCCCGACTCTTCACTGGTTTTGTTGTGCTGGCTCACGGTGTTCAAAAACTTTTCGGATGGTTCGGCGGCTACGGCTTCGAGGGCACAATGGGATTTTTCACTCAAACGATCGGATTGCCATACATCGGAGGCGTGTTAATAATTGCAACCGAAACGCTTGGAATGCTGGCGTTGATGCTTGGTTTTTTCAGTCGTTACCTTGCGCTTGCTGTGATCCTGATAATGTTTGGTGCAATATCTTTTCACTATCCGAATGGTTTTTATATGGATTGGAGCAACACACTTTCCGGCGAGGGATTTGAATTTCATCTGCTGGTGATTGCCCTCGCACTCGTTATAGCGATTAATGGAAGTGGAGTTTATTCACTTGATACGTTCTTCGCGAAATTAAAAAAACAAGAGTCTCGTAAACCTTCGGTTGTATAAATAGCAGGACAAGCGAACGAGTTAAAGCCTTGACGATCATTTTTTGGGTTAACAAATTAACTTTCCATTGAAAAAGTCATCTTGTGCCCAACGGCTTTGAGAAGTTCCATTTTTTCGACAAGGGAATACACGATTCTTAGTTTCGCTTTCGCTTTCAGAATAACTGCATCGTCAAATGAATGTTCTACAATTTCCAGTTCAAAATCTTTAACTAGTTTCATTATCTCCGGAGTTGAAGTGTAGGGATAGTGGAGCTCCAACAGTTGATACACTTCTTTTTCAACGATCACATTTTTATTTAGCGCATCTTCTGCAGCGAGCTTATAGGCTTGCACCAATCCGCCTACTCCGAGTTTTGTTCCACCGAAATATCGCACGACAACAACCAAGATATTTGTTAATTCCCTGGAACGAATTTGCCCGAGGATGGGATCTCCTGCAGAGTGATTTGGCTCTCCATCGTCAAACGCGCGAAATTTTTTCTTGTCGGCGCCAAGCACAAATGCATAGCAATGATGACGAGCGTCAAAATATTTTTTCTTTATGGATTCGATCTGAATTTTTATTTCCGAATCGCTTTCAGCTGGAAACGCGAGAGCGATGAACTTGCTCCCTTTCTCTTTATACAATCCTTCGCTTGGATGTTCAATGGTTTTGAATGAAAAAATACTCATGAAAGTTTTATCCGCCTCATTTGAATATTGTACTTTGCCTTTTCATTAACCCCGGCTGTATGAATTTTCATAACTCGTTTGGCATTACATGCCTTTTGATCATCGTCATCGCTTTCAATGCATCTTCTCAAAACAAAAATAAATGGAATGTCAGTAATCCTGACGGTCCTTTTAAAAATGTTGAATTTGATGTGAGCGAAGGTACGTGGATGAACGTTGATGTTTCTCCGGATGGAAAAGAAATTGTTTTTGATTTGCTTGGTGACATTTACACTATGCCCATCACGGGTGGAGCAGCTACGGTACTTCGCCAGGGATTGCCGATGGAAGTTCAGCCTCGCTACAGTTTCGACGGAAAGAAAATTCTTTTTACTTCGGATGCGGGCGGTGGCGACAATATCTGGACGATGGATCGCAACGGATTAAATGCCAAACAAATTACAACGGAGGATTTTCGATTATTGAACAATGCCGAGTGGACGCCCGATGGGCAATATATCGTAGCCAGAAAGCATTTCACTTCGCAACGATCACTGGGTGCGGGGGAAATGTGGTTGTATCATATTTCCGGCGGCAAAGGAATTCAGTTGACACAACGCAAAAACGATCAGCAGGATGCTAACGAGCCCATCGTTTCAGCCAATGGCCGATATGTTTACTACAGCGAGGACGTTTATCCAGGCGGATATTTTCAATACAACAAGGATGCGAACAATCAAATCTTCGTCATTAAACGATATGATCGTGAAACAGGAACAACGATAGAAGTTGCAGGCGGCCCAGGTGGTGCATTTCGGCCGCAACTTTCCCACGATGGAAAAACAATGGCGTTCATCCGCCGGGTGAGAACCAAAACAATTCTATACTTGAGGAATCTGGAAAGTGGCGAGGAGTGGGCCGTGTACGACAAGTTGTCGAAAGATCAACAGGAAGCGTGGACAATTTTTGGAATTTATACCAAGTACGCATTTACGCCGGATGACAAATCGATTATCATCTGGGCCAATGGAAAAATCAACAAAGTGGATTTAACAAAACCGAATGTTTCGGTTGAGATTCCATTTACATGTCATACCAAACATCGTATTACGGATGCTGTCAGGTTCAAACAAAATTTAAATTCCGATAAATTTAATGTCCAGGTTATACGCCAGGCAGTCACTTCTCCTGACGGAAAGTGGCTCGTGTTTAATGCTATTGGTTATCTGTGGAAAAAACAATTGCCCGATGGTAAACCGGAGCGACTCACGACAGGAACAGATTTTGAATTTGAACCTTCATTCTCCACCGATGGAAAAACGCTGACATACGTGACGTGGAATGATGAAAATTCAGGTGCAATCTGGAAGGGAAATTTTGTTGCTCCATTCAAATCACAAAAGATCACGGCTGAAAAAGGAATTTACCGGGCTCCCAATTTTTCCCTCGATGGAAAAATGTTGGTGTTCACAAAACAAGGTGGAAGCGACATTCTGGGAAATGCATTCACATCCAAGCCTGGCATTTATACGATGGACGTTGCGTCCGGAAAAATTTCTTTCGTTAGCGATAAAGGAAACAGTCCAAGATTTAATCAAAAAGGAGATCGGATTTATTTTCTTGCCGGTGGCGGATTGAATAAAACATTAGGTAGTTACAAGCTCGATGGAACTGATGAGAGAACTCATTTGAAAAGCACTTATGGAAGTCAATTCATTATTTCTCCAGATAACAAGTGGGTTGCCTTCATCGACCTTCACAAAGTTTACATCGCAGCCTTTCCTCAGGTTGGGAAAACAATTGACCTTGGAAGTGGAACGGCAGATTTTCCTGTGAAGCAAGTAGCGAAAGATGCCGGCTTTAATCTTCATTGGTCAACTGATTCAAAAACGCTTCACTACACTCTCGGTGATCAATATCATACAATTAACCTGGATGATCGCTTTGAATTCATCGCAAACAAAGCAGATTCACTTTTCAAGATGCCTGAGAAAGGTGTGCCTATTGCATTGGAATCTAAATACAGCAAACCCGAAGGAACAATCGCATTTACGAACGCGCGCATTGTAACGATGAAAGGGACGGAAGTAATTGAAAAAGGAACAATTCTCGTTGAGGGAAATTTAATTAAAGCTGTTGGTTCATCGGTGCAAATTCCTCCGGGCGCCAAGCAGATTGATTGTCAAGGAAAAACAATTCTTCCAGGCTTTATTGATGCTCATGCTCATGGAAATCATTTTGCAAATGGATTAACACCTCAAAAGCATTGGCCGTATTATACAAATCTCGCATACGGGGTGACGACCATGCACGATCCATCAGCAACCTCCGAAACTGTTTTTGGAAACAGTGAACTAATAAAAGCCGGCAACATCGTTGGGCCTCGCGTGTTCTCTACGGGGACAATCCTCTATGGAGCTGATGGTGATTTTAAAGCTGTCGTGAATTCAATTGACGATGCCAGAAGTGCTCTGAGAAGAACAAAATCATTTGGAGCGTTTTCCGTGAAGAGTTACAATCAGCCAAGGCGTGAGCAGCGACAAATGATTATTCAAGCCGCCCGTGAATTGAATATGATGGTGGTGCCGGAAGGTGGATCTTTTTTCTATCATAACCTTAGCATGATTCTCGACGGACATACAACAATCGAACACAATCTCCCTGTCGCAACGCTGTACAAAGATGTAATTCAACTTTGGAAAAATGCCCAGACTGCCTATACCCCAACGCTGATTGTTTGTTATGGTGCTACAAGTGGTGAATATTATTGGTATCAGCACACAGACGTATGGGCTAAAGAAAGACTACTTCGCTTCACGCCACGCACAGTCATCGACACTCGTGCAAGACATCGCGAAATGATTCCGGAAGAAGAATATGAGAACGGACATTTCCTCGTGTCAAAAAGTTGCAAGGCGCTTTTTGATAGCGGTGTAAAAATAAACATGGGAGCGCACGGTCAGATTCAAGGGATGGGTGTTCATTGGGAAATATGGATGATGCAGCAAGGTGGGATGACGAATCATGAAGCGCTTCAAACAGCAACTATAAATCCTGCGATGACATTGGGGTTTGATGACTACATCGGAAGTCTAGAAGCCGGCAAGCTTGCCGATTTTATCGTGCTTGACAAAAATCCTTTAGACGACATCAAGAACACAGAATCTGTAAAGTTTACGGTCGCTAATGGTCGGGTTTTCGATTCAGAGACCATGAACGAAATAGGTAACTATAATAAACCGCGGGGAAAATTTTACTGGGAAAATGCCCGGAATTCAGATGTTTTTCCAATGTACCACGACGTTGGAGTGCATAACGAAGCAATGTGTGTTTGTGGGCAGCATTAAAATTGTGCAACCCGACTCAACAAGTTTGCGTCAAATAGCAGAACCACCATGCAACCTTTTGCTGGCAGGCCAGTCTATGTAAAGTAACTATCAGAATTATGAAGAAACTTGTGTACCCAGTATTGTTTGCGCTCTTGATAACACAGATCGCAACCGCCCAGACGAAAGAAATACGTAACGTTGGAACGTTCTCTAAAATTTCGTTTCGGTTTTCCGGAAAATTATACTTGAAGCAGGGAAGCCCACAGAAGGTCGAGCTTCAAGGTGATAAAGATGTATTGAGCCAGGTTGAAACTGAGGTGGAAGGAAACAAACTGATTATCGGCCATGAAGGAAAATGGAATTGGAATTGGAAAGATGATAAAGAAATCATTGCTTATGTGACAGTTCCGGATATTGAGGCTGTGAGCGTAAGTGGCTCAGGGGATATCATCGGACAAGGATTGATAAAAACTGGCGATCTTGATTTGAATGTTAGTGGTTCCGGAAATCTTGAAATTGAAGTCGAGGCAACTGGTGATGTGGATGCAGATGTTTCTGGATCCGGAGATATTGATCTGAAGGGAAGATGCAAAGGCTTTAACAGCGATGTATCAGGTTCTGGCAAAGTAGTTCTGTCACTGATCATGTCTGATCTTGCAGACTTTGGTGTATCAGGATCAGGAAAAATTACAGCGAGTGGTTCTGCTCCATCTGTTAAAGCAAACATTAGCGGTTCAGGAAAAGTGTTGGCAGCAGACTTTGCAACGAACAGCTGCCAGGTTAGGATTTCGGGATCTGGTGATGTTGAGATCAATGTAAAGAATGAACTCGACGTAAATATTGCAGGTAGCGGAAGTGTTACGTATAAAGGCAATCCGAGCAAGGTGAACAGCCACGCATCCGGCAGTGGACGTGTCAGCAGGTTTTAAATATAAATTTGAGGTCAAAACAAAAGCCTGGAATTACTCCGGGCTTTTTTATTTATCAAAGAATACGAGCGCTGCCTGATATTTCTCGCAAAACTGTTGATGGATTTTCTTAGCCGTTGAATGTCCTTCTTCCCCAACAGCCAAAAGACAAACTGTTCCTCCACTTCCGCCTCCGGTAATTTTGGCTCCATAGATTCCCTGGGCCTTGTGCTTCATCGCCACGGTAACGATCTCATCAGTTGCTGCAGATCCGAGGCCACAAGCGTTATAACTTTTGTGTGCATCGAGCATTATGCTGCCGAGTTGTTCAAGGTCATCATCGCTATCGCCGCGGGTTATATTCAATTTTTCAATGATATTTTTAAAATCGTTTACGCGTTCATTTTCATAAATAGGGTGGAGCGTAGACTGAAGAATCGGATAATTTGTTTCACGATCAATTTTGGTAACACTGTCAATCGTGTCGCCAAATTCTGCGATAAATTTTTCGCCAGACATAGTCGGTGGCAACAAATTTCGAAACTGGTTTTCGAATTGATGAACTGAAATGTTGCTGAGAAATCCTTTGAAGGGCAACTCATTTCTGTCTCCTTTTTGCTTTGCGCGAACAATTTGCGATGAAGTTATGCCCATAGACTTCGCGATGATTGTGTAACCCATGAACGCGGCACAACGAACATCACCATACGATGCACCACCGACTGAGTGACGAACACCGCTGTCAATTCCAATAAACTGGATGCCGTTGGGAATATTGATGGAGTCGAAGAGTCGATCTGGTTGACAATGAATTGGGAGAAGTTTACCTCGTTCACCAAATGCGGTTGAGAGCTGATCCATCAAACCGCAAGGCGCACCCACAATTTCGTTTTCGACTTCTTGTGCCAGCAGCGCGAGCTGTGTTCCTTCAACTGAAACGTTAAAAGCAGCGACCAGTGCCTTCATCGTAGCAACTTCGAGAGAAGCTGAAGATGAAACACCTTTTCCAAGAGGTACCTGGGAATGAACGCTAAAATCTCCTCCGGTAAAACGTATTCCTTTTTTTCGCTGAAGAACAATTGCGCAGCCAATGATATAGCCATGCCATGTGTGTGCAAGTTTCTGCCGGGAATAACGATAATCAAAATCTTCGTTTGTTACATCGCGGAAATCAAATTCGACAGACAACGTTGCACCGTCTGATGTGGTGCTGGATAAATTACATTGAAAATCTTTCCGTAGCTTGAATTCAACTGTTGTTTGTTCCGCTATCGGCATCTGTAAGACGAGTGAACCGGAGTAATCTGCAATGCCACCCATCACATCCAATCTGCCCGGTGCAGTTCCTTTAAAAATTTCAGCGGGCATGATTATCTCTCGTGTTGGTATTCTTGCACATTAATCTTTTGAAGTTCGGAAGCTTTTTCTTCCGGCATTGTATCGGCCATAAAATTTCCGGCTCCGATTTCTGGTCCAGCGAGATACTTTACCAAACCCGGTTGACGAAACGGAGGCTGCAGCCACAAATGAAGACGGAACGTATCGTCATTTTTAAACCGAAGTGGTGCTTGCATCACAGACATCACATAGGGAAAATTCATATCGTAATTCATGTCTAGCTTACGCACAACTATATGAAATACTTCTGCTAAATCGTTTAGTTCGTTTTCCGCAAGTGTGACTAACGTTGAATGCGGATTTTTGGTGAAGATCATGACTTCATATGCGTACCGTGCAAAGAAAGGAATGAACGCAATCGCCGTTTCATTTTCTGCAATGATTCTTACAGCATCTGTTTGCTCGGCTAGAATAATGTTATCGAATATATTTCGATGTTGAGCCGTTCTGAATTCTTCGGATACCCGGATTTGTTGTTGAACAAGTTTGAAGTCAAAATCTGTCGCGTAAATCTGGCAATGCGGATGGGGATTACTGACACCGACTGCTTCCCCTTTATTTTCGAAAATAAGTACTGATCTAATGGCTGAATTTTTTTCGAGGATCATCATCTCTTGCTGAAAAGCTTTGAAGACGCCTTGTACTTGCGAGAGCTTCATTTGCGACAACGTCACATTATGACGTGGATCATAGCAAACAACTTTGGCTATGCCACGAGCACTTTCTTTTCGATAAACTGGATTGTGATGACGTTTTTCGATGACGGGCGCGTTCATTCCAACAACAGGATGATCATTTTCAAAAATAAAAACCTCCGAATAGTCTGGATTTTTGTGCCCATGGATCCGTGGATTACCTGGACACAGGTAGCATTTAGGATCATATGATGGCGAACTTGTCGGCTGAATTTTTTCTGCACCTTGCCAGGGTCGCGTATTGCGATGTGCTGAGTAAACCACCCACTCTTCACGCAAGGGATGCCAGCGTTTCTCCCATTTATTTGTTGTATCCATTTATTGAAAATGATTTTTGAAGATACGAGGTAGATTAACGAAACGAAAGATTAGGCAGAATTTTTATGCTTGTGAAAATTCCGACTGCGGATGTTTTATCAGACCCGTCACAATGAGAAACTGCGCTGCGCAATAGCTCAACATGATATAGATGCCAGCATCAGGCAATGGCTCCAGAAATTTATTTATGGCAAGAATAGAATCGCTTGCCATGAACAAAACCGCTCCGATAAATACCAACCAAAAACTTACACTTGAAGTCTTGCCAAATCGAAACAGTGCGTTTAATACCATCGCGGCGAGAACGGCTGCATAGATAATAACCGGAATTTTAAGATCAGCAAGCGCAGGGAATAGAATAATCACCAAACCGCTTGCCGCGAGGATCACCGGAAATGCCAACCGGATACGTTGCAATCCTGCCAAAGCATTTTCAGATTCTTCAGACTGGTGTTGCCGATATGTGAATATGTAAAAAACATGAGCAAGCAAAAATGAAATTAGTCCTGCAATGAAAAAATCTTCCTTCATAAGGAAGATATCACCGGCAAATGAACAAACCATTGCCATGATGGCCGAACGGGAACGTGCCATTGGTGGAACAGACAGAAAGTAAAATGTTGTCAGTGAAAGCATAATCAATGGTTTACTAACTAGATAGCCCAGCTGGAGTGAAAGGGCCTCTGAAGCAACTGTGCCGATCGCTGAAATAAAAAAAATAATCAAAGCAACTTTCCTCATGCAGATACAGGTTGCGTTTTGCGATTAAACGTAAGATATAGAAATGCTACAAGAGCGAGTCCGCTACATACGGAAAAAGTAATCAAAAATTTTGATGCGTCATTGTTATAAATAAAACCCGAGGCAAGCGCACCAAGGCCAATTCCGAGCTCCATAAAAATATACAACGATGCAATGCCGCGACCTTTGAAATTTTTATCACTTAAATCCGTTGCCCAGGCAAGAAGCGTTGGTGAGGTAGCGCCTTGTCCAAAACCATAAAGCGTTACACCAATTATTAACTGTAAACGAGTCTCGGCTGTAGCGATTACGATCATACTCAGGACAATCATAATCGAGGATATTCTCAAAACAGGTTTTCTTCCCCACTTATCCGAAGCCTTTCCTCCGATCAGCCGGATAGCAAGGGACGCAACGGTCAGGTAAGTAAAAATTAATCCTTTGTTTTTTATACCAACAAATTGTGCGAAGTCAGGTATGACGGTGAACACAGTTCCATATGACCACGAACACAACACCATAATTAAGCAGGGAACAATCACAAGTGGTTCGAACAAATCTGATTTTTTAATTTTTAGTAACGACGGATGCACGGCATGCTTTTCCTTTAACGTTTCCGTTATTCCTGAAAGGATAATGATCGAGAAGATGCCAAACAATGATGAGCAATAAAACATCATCTGAATCCCGAACTGATTGGCAACAAGGCCACCGATTGCGGGACCACCGGCCATCCCGAGACTTCCTGCAGTTCCTAACAATCCCATCGCTTCACCTCTTCTCTGGGCAGGAACAATGTCAGACAAATATGCTGTTTGTCCTGTCGGCGTGAAGCCAGTAGAGAAACCATGGATGAGTCTAAGGAGAAGAAAACCTGAAACGCTTGAAAGAATTGGATACACAAGGCTGCACAAAAAACACACTATTGATCCAACGATCATTACCGGAACACGACCGATAGTGTCAGCAAGTTTTCCACTGAATGGCCGCGACAACATTGCCGTTAAAGTGAACAGCGAAATGATAAAGCCCTTGTATTCTGCTCCGCCCAGCGAGGTCAAATACGATGCAAGCTCCGGGAGAATCATATTGAAGCTCGCGAAGAAAAGCAACGAGCTTGAACACAACATCCAGAATGGCTTTGTGAAAATAGTGGAAGAATTATGTTCGCTCAAGCCTCGGAGTGGGTTTGTTCCTGAGCACCGAGTAAAAATGATTTAATGAAATCGTCAAGGTCACCATCAAGAACATTTTGTGCATCGGTTCGCTCAACGCCTGTCCTGGCATCTTTCACAAGTTTATAGGGATGCAAAACGTAATTTCTTATCTGAGAACCAAAATCTATTTTCATTTTGCCAGCCTCAATCTTATCGCGCTCTGCATTTCGTTTCTCCATCTCAAGTTGATACAACTTCGACTTCAGCATCTGCATTGCTTTTTCGCGGTTGGCATGTTGCGAACGTTCAACCTGGCAAACGATAACAATGCCTGTTGGCTTATGAGTCAGCTGAACTTTTGTTTCAACTTTGTTTACGTTCTGTCCGCCTGCACCACCGGAACGGGATGTTTGAATTTCAATATCAGCAGCATTGATTTCGATGTTGATCGTTTCGTCCACCACAGGATAAACAAATACAGATGCAAATGAAGTATGTCGCCTACCATTCGAATCGAATGGAGAAATGCGCACGAGGCGATGAACTCCTATTTCTGATTTTAGTTTGCCGTATGCGAATGGACCATCAATCTCGAGCGTGGCGGATTTTATTCCGGCAACATCGCCTGTTTGATAATCGACTTGCGTGACTTTATAATCGTTTTTTTCGCCCCACATGATATACATGCGGTTGAGCATATCCGCCCAGTCCTGACTTTCAGTTCCGCCAGCGCCTGGATTTATTTCGACCATCGCGCTAAGCTGGTCTTCTTCCTTGCTTAGCATCTTCTTGAATTCCAGTTCCTCGATCGCCTGCGATGTCTTTTCATACTCGCGATCCAGCTCTTCTTCACTCGCGTCACCCGCTTCGTGAAATTCATTCAGTACTTCAAGATCTTCCAGCAGCTTGTTAACTTTTTCGTAAGCATCTGTCCAGACCTTTTTGGACCGGAGATTCTTCAAAATCGTTTCAGCTTGTTTAGGATTATTCCAGAAATCGGACTGGTGGGTAATTGATTCTTCGTCTTTTACTT
>CBQWHS010000037.1:0-13764 GCA_967728665.1 uncultured Chryseosolibacter sp.
AACTGGTTCGTGAGGCCGCAAAGGCGTCACAGGCGCAGATCAATCAATACGTGTCAAGTCTTCAGTCGGAAAACATGCAGGCAGTGAAGGATTACTTCCAGCTTACGTCAACGGAGCAGAAGAAATATATTGAGAATCTATTGGTGGATTTTTCACAATACATGCAACAACAGCGCAACAATGATTTGCAAGTGGTGGAGACTCGATTGAATAGTCTTCAACAGAACACAGATATCTTTAAACAAGAAACTGAACAAATATTGACGAGCATCATTTCCACGGTAGGAAACTCCACGGAAAGCAAAGAAACGAACAATTAAACTGCAGCTTTAATCAAATAAAACACAATTCGAAAAAGGAGAAACAAACGAGTATGAAAAGCATTATAAAAAATTGGGTGCATGGTGTTGTTGGTGTAGCCATGTTTTCAAGCGTTGCTCTTGCGCAAAAGGTAGACGAAACGCGAATGAACAGAGACATCGAAGTAGCCGAAAATATTCTTTCGACTTTAATCAAGCAGGAAATGAGTGCCAATTCACAGCGAACAATTTTTGGGCTTGAAGTAAAGGGTACATACCAGGAGGGATATGGTGTTACCTTTCGATTGCCGGGTGATTACGCAATGCCAATGGCCATGAGTATTGGCGGTGTTAATATGATCTACAGCGATGACATGGCTCCAACAAAAGTATATTCATTCGGCGATGGCAGGGAAAGAGAACGAGGTGTGCAGGCACCGAGAGCTGAACAAAAAGCACAGGAAGAAAATGAACGGAGTTCAAAGACACTTAAAGAAGCCACCGCTGAAAAGCGCAAAGTGAAATCAGACAGTGTTCGCGATGCCTATAATCTGAAAATGGTGGAAGCTGCAAAAGATTTCATTGTTGACTATGGTGATCTTCTGAGTCAACTTGGTGCAAATGAGCGGATCGTAGTAACAAATCAGGGTGAGAATCGCACTTGGTATTTCACGAAGGAGAGCAAGCGCAGACACATTTCCGTGGAGGGTAACAAGAGTGATATTGTTGCATTCAAACAGGGGAAGATGTCGAGGGATCAGGCGCTCGCAAAATTGAAAGTAGTAAACACGGAGTACATTGAAGTAAAAGAGCCGGACATGGAATTGCTTGCGAGTATTTTCAATCGCCTGTATCGTGCTGACTTATCCACTACTTATTTCATTGAAAGCAATCTGTATTATGAACGCCTGAAGGACTACGGAGCGATCTATTACATGCAAGTCTACAGCAGTCAGGATGCTGGTTATGGCAAGTTTGCATTGCCAACTCAAAATATTGAAGAAGTTGATGAGGCTACCCGTGACAAAAAAGTGGCTGAACTTTATCCGAAATTTGAGAATGAACTCAAAGATAATATCCTGGAATATGGACGTACTCTCAAAAGTTTGAAAGATGAAGAAGTATTGGTTTTCAATGTCACGATGACCAAATGCAAAAAGCCAGGATGCGGACTTCCAACTTCAGTAGAGATAAGTGTGAAAGGGTCAACGCTGAAAGATTTCAGTGCGGGTAAAATTGATAAGAATGGTGCAATATCAAAGTTGACAGTAAAAAAAGGACCGAATCAATAATTTAACATTGCATTGATCGTTGATCAGACATGCTGGCGTAGGAAGGATAAATTCTAAAATACGCCAGCATTTTTTTTGAACGTGCTTAAAATTTGCGATTGGTGTTAAGAAAGCCGCCAAAGCCAAGAAAAAAGCACGAAAAGACCAACGGTTTAACAGTTTTCAGTGATACATACTGTAACTATTCCGTCCCAATTAAGTATACCATATAGTTACGAAAACCTAAATACATCACTCACCCATGAACAAAAAAAACCTCATCATCGGAACGGGTGTCATTACGGCACTGATCATAGCGTTTTTTGTCTTTCGAAGTAAGAAGTCCGCTGAGGTAGCCGATATCCTGGCAGTTGTAAAACGCGGCCCGTTTAAAGTTGAAATAGAAACTACCGGCGAACTGGAAGCAAAAAATTCAGTTAAAATACTAGGACCATCCAGTCTCCGTAATTTCGGTATTTGGCAAGTTACAATTCAAAATATTGTGGATGAGGGAACCGTCGTGAAAAAAGGTGATTGGATCGCTACACTTGACCGTTCCGAATTTCAAAACCGTTACACTGCAAGGCAGATTGAAGTTGAAAAAGCAAATTCAAAATTTGTTCAGACACAACTTGATACCACACTTCAGTTACGCCAATCGCGCGATGAATTAATCAACTTGAAATATGGTGTCGATGAAAAGAAGATCATCCTCGAGCAATCTAAATTCGAACCACCTGCAACCATTAAGCAAGCTGAAATAAATCTCGACAAAGCCGTACGTTCGTACGAGCAGGCCGTGGAGAATTACAAAATTAAGAAGAATCAAAATATTGAAAAGATGCGTGAGGTTGGAGCAGAGCTTCGGAAAGTAAACGATGAGTTTACTTCGATGACAACTGTCCTTCAGTCTTTCAGCGTAGTTGCTCCTGAAGATGGCATGGTGATCTACGAAAAGGGATGGGACGGAAAACCCATTAAGGCGGGTTCACAGGTTAGTGTGTGGGAGCCAACTGTTGCAACATTGCCAGACCTAACCAAAATGCTTTCAAAGACTTATGTAAACGAAGTTGATGTTCGTAAAGTAAAATCGGGACAAAAAGTTGAAATTGGTTTGGATGCATATCCCGATAAAAAACTTTCTGGCCTTGTGATGCGTGTGGCGAATGTTGGAGAGCAGCGACCAAACTCGGATGCAAAGGTTTTTGAGGTTTCGGTCGAACTAAATGGCACCGATCCTTCATTGCGTCCATCCATGACAACCAGTAATAAGATTCTTGCCAGCGTAAAAGATAGTACGTTGTTTATCCCTCTCGAAACACTTCATAGTCATTTCGACACCATTACTTTCGTCTACAGAAAGGACGGTATTAAAACGGTGAAGCAAGAAGTGATTATTGGCGAAACGAATGCCAATGATGCTGTGGTTGTAAAAGGGCTGAGCGAAGGTGATAAACTTTTCCTGTCGGTGCCGGATGGACTCGATGAGGACGATTTTATTCTTCTCCCGGAGTTGAATGGAAAGCGCAAAAAGAAAGAGAACTCAGAAGAGAAAAAGCCATCGGATACGGCAGCACCAGCTGTTCCTCAGCCGAGCGCAAAGCTTGAAACCAGTCATGTTGTAAGCAAGAAAAAAAGTTAAGTCATGTCGCAACGCTTACTTGCAAATCTCTACATCGCAATAAACGCGGTTGTAGCCAACAAGATTCGTTCATTACTCACCGCTCTCGGTATTATTTTTGGAGTGGCTGCGGTAATTGCCATGCTCGCTATCGGAAATGGAGCGCAGCAGGAAATTCTTGATCAGATAAAACTTGTCGGAGTTAATAACATTGTCATCAAGCCTATCATCGAGCAAAAGGAAGAAAAGCTTGAAGAGACCGTTGGAAAAAAAGATAAGAAGAAATTTTCACCCGGACTCACGATCCGTGATGTACAGAGTCTCCAGGTGGTGATTCCACATCTCACAAGAGTAAGCCCTGAGATTATACTGGAGACAAACGTTATTCGCAAAGGTTATCGGAGATCAGCAAAGTTAGTAGGAGTAGAGCCAGCATACTTCGAGATCTACAATTTCGAACTGCAGGAAGGCCAGATGTTCAACGCAGAGCAACGCAGAACAGGCGCATCTGTTTGTATTATTGGTCAATCGGTAAAATCAAGGTTCTTCCCAACAGATAACCCAATTGGAAAAAATATTAAAGTCGGGCCACATTGGCTCACAATTGTTGGCGTGTTAAAGGAACGAGTTGTTTCTGAAACCAGTATCAGCAAACTCGGCATCCGCGATTTCAACATGGATGTTTACGCACCGCTTCAGACAATGTTGGTACGTTATAAAAATCGTGACTTGATTACGCGTGAAGAATTACGTCTTGAAGCATTGAGAAGTCAAGGTAGGGTATCCACAACAAGCCAGAACGAATCAGCAGCTGCAACACAGGAGCGAAAGAACTATCATCAATTGGATCGACTGGTCATTCAAGTCGAACAAACGGAATTATTGCAGACCTCGGCCGAGATTATGTCTCGCCTTTTGCAACGAAGGCATTACGATGTTGTCGATTATGAAATCGAGATCCCTGAACTCCTACTAAAACAGCAGCAGCGAACAAATGACATTTTTAATTATGTGCTTGGCGCGATTGCAGGCATTTCACTTTTGGTTGGTGGAATCGGTATCATGAACATTATGTTGGCATCGGTGTTGGAAAGAATAAAAGAAATAGGGCTCCGCCTTTCGATCGGTGCTAAAAAAAGTGATGTTGTTCAGCAGTTTTTGTTTGAAGCCGTGATGATTAGCGTAAGTGGTGGCATCATCGGAGTTATTCTTGGTGTTTCAATGGCATATATCGTTTCAGAATTCGCAGGGATTCAGACGATCATTACGTTCACATCTATTTTATTATCCTTCGGTGTTGCCGCAACTGTTGGATTAATTTTTGGAATTGCTCCAGCAAGAAGAGCGGCAAGTCAAGATCCTATTACCTCGCTTCGTTATGAATAAAAATTCTCTCTATTTTATTTTAGTTTTCTTGTATGTCACAGTCATCGGAAATGCGCAAGAAGTTTTGCCGATTGAGGAAGTTATTGCACGTGCAAAAGCTCAGTCACCAGCCTCGAAGCAGGCCGATACCCGAAAAGAAAATCGTTACTGGGCTTATCGCTACTACAAAACAAATTTCAATCCTCAGCTTAGATTAGCAGGCCAGCTTCCTTATACAAAAAGAGTTACGCAGGCTCCGCTTTCGGATGGAACATTTCAATATGCGAAAATCAACCAGTTCAACAGCTTTATGAACCTTGGTCTTGAACAACCTATCCCGTGGACAGCGGGAACAATCTCCGTGAATTCAAGTCTCGGATATTTTAACAACTATATTTATAATCCAGAGTCATTAAGCCCACGCGAACAATGGAGTGGGACAGTAATGAGTGTAGCACTAACGCAACCGTTGTTCTCATTCAATCAGTTACGATGGGACAAAAAAACAGAACCGCTGCGCTTCGAAGAATCGAAACGCGAGTATGTTGAACAAATGGAATTTATTTCGCGAGAAGCTGTCAGTCGGTTCTTTAATGTTTTGCAGCAACAGATCAATATGCAGATCGCACAGTTCAATCTTGCGAACAACGATACGATCTACAAGATAGAACAGGGACGATATAATATAGGCACGACGTCTCAAGACAAGTTGCTTCAAGTGGAGTTACAACTTTTACGATCAAAGCAAGATGTTGCGCAGGCAACTCTTTTACTTCAAACTTCACTGCTTCAGCTGCGCTCGTACATGGGCGTTACAACTGGGGAAGATTTTAGATTAGTTCTTCCTGAGACGATTCCAACGTTCGAAGTTTCGATCGATGAGGCGCTTGACCATGCAAGGAAAAATCGAGCTGCATTCCTGGCGTTTGAACGAAGGAGGATTGAAGCAGATAGGGAAGTGGCGCTAGCTCGAGGTCAGCGTTGGCAAACGGAATTGACAGCGGCTTATGGATTGAATAATAACGGTCTTATCGTAAACGATATTTACACGAGCCCAACACAACAGCAACAATTCAATTTAACGTTGAGCGTTCCGGTTCTCGATTGGGGAAGAAACAAGTCGCGAACGCGGACTGCAATTGCGAATAAGAAATTTAACGATTACGTAATTGCTCAAGACGAAGTAACTTTTGAGCAGGAGATTATGACGCAGGTACGACAATTTGAAATGCTACGCCTGCAGATTGAGATCACACGGAAGTCGGACCAGGTTGCAGCCGAACGTTACAATGTTGCACAGAACCGTTACTTGATTGGTAAAATTGACATCACTAACCTGAATATCGCTTTGCAAGAAAAAGATGCTGCCAAGCGTAGCTATATACAGGCGTTGAAGGATTTCTGGACAGCATATTACGATTTGAGAAGGCTGACACTGTTTGATTTTGCATCAAAACAATTGCTATACACACGCGAAGACTAATAGATCGCTGGTTGCAAATTTATGCGACCAGCGGCTACCTCGTTCACATTAGACTCCGGTATAATTAAACGGAGTGATCCCCCTTAACTTCGCTTTCACAGCTTCTTTCACATTAAGCGTTTCAATGAATTCTGAAATACTTTTTTCAGTTATCTTCTCGTTCTTTCGTGTGAGACCTAAAAGTGCTTCATACGGGTTTGGATATCCTTCTTTTCTTAGCACAGTTTGAATCGCTTCGGCAACCACAGCCCAATTGTCGTCAAGATCATGATCGATTGCCGCTTTGTTTAATTCAAGTTTCGACAATCCTTTCAATAGCGATTTGAAAGCAACATACGTATGTGCTAGCGGAACCCCAACGTTTCGCAGAACAGTCGAGTCTGTGAGATCGCGCTGTAGTCTGGAGATCGGCAATTTGGAAGACAAGAATTCAAAAATAGCGTTGGCATATGCAAGGTTGCCTTCTGCATTTTCAAAATCGATGGGATTTACTTTGTGTGGCATTGCCGACGAACCGATTTCACCTGCTTTTATTTTCTGTTTGAAATACTCCATCGAGACATATTGCCAAATATCTCGGGACAAATCAATCAAGATGGTGTTGATTCGTTTAAAGGCATCAAACAGTGCTGCGAGATTATCATAATGTTCAATTTGAGTAGTGGGAAAGCTTCGAACCAAGCCGAGGTGCTGACAGAATTCATCCCCGAATTTATTCCAGTCGATTTCCGGATAAGCTACGTGGTGAGCATTGAAGTTTCCGGTAGCACCACCGAATTTAGCAGTATGCGGAACCGCTTTTAGCAGGTTCACTTGTTTTTCAACGCGCGTAGAAAAAACTGCGATCTCTTTCCCAAGGCGAGTGGGAGAAGCTGGCTGCCCGTGTGTTCGCGCAAGCATTGTAACATCGCTCCACTCTTTGGAAAATAAATTCAAATCGCGGATTAAGTCATCAAGCAGTGGCTGGTATTCTCTGTTTAAAAAATCTTTGATTGAAAGTGGAATAGCGGTGTTGTTGATGTCCTGTGAAGTGAGGCCGAAATGAATAAATTCTTTTAGGAATCCCAGATTTAAGGATTCGAATTTTTTCTTTAAAAAATATTCAACAGCCTTTACATCATGATTTGTTGTTTTTTCAATCTCCTTGATTTCTTGCGCATCGGCTTCGGTAAAATGTTTGTAGATTTTTCTGACGTCAGAAATTTGATGCGCGGGAAAATCAGTTAATTCCGTCAAAACCGCCGACAGCGACAGGATGTATTCGATCTCCACTTGAACGCGATAGCGGATAAGTGCGTATTCAGAAAAATAGGAGGATATATTCTTAACAGTTTCGAAATATCGCCCATCAACCGGGGAGATAGCATTCAGCGTATTTAATTGCACAGCATGGATGTTAAGGTGTAAAATTAATGTCAAATGCACGATTGCCAAAACGAAGGAGCCTTATTCTTGCCAGGCACTCAATTTGGCCTTTCTCGCTGGAATGTTTTTATTACTTTTAGCGCGAGAATGCGATCGATTTCGTTATTCTGGTTCGTAACCTTAATTTCTATGGCCTTTAGTTTTTTTAAGAAATCCGAGAAAAAAGAAGAATCACACAGTGGTCCAAGGTATTATGACCTCAAAGTCAAAAAGATTGTTCATGAAACTAAGGACGCCATCTCCATTGTTTTCGAACATCCAGAAAATAAAATTCAATATAAGTCAGGCCAATTCCTGACGTTGATTGTTCCCGTACAGGGAAAAGATGTTAGGCGTGCTTACTCGCTCTGTTCATCGCCGGTGATTGACGCTGACCTTGCCGTTACGGTGAAAAGAGTGGACAAAGGTTTGATGTCCAACTGGCTTGCTGATAATTTGAAACCGGGCGCAAAAGTGAAAGTGATGGAACCGATGGGACAATTCACAAGCGAATTTAGCGCTGCACGCAAGAGACACATCTTCATGTTCGCTGGCGGTTCCGGAATAACCCCCATGATGTCAATCATCAAAAGTATTTTGACTCTTGAGCCGGAAAGCATTGTATCGCTAATTTATTGCAACCGTGATATCGACAGTATAATTTTTAAAGATACCCTGGAGGCAATGCAGACAAAAGACGAAGGACGTCTTCATGTAATTCATGTGCTTGATAACGCGCCAATGAACTGGCAAGGTTATTCAGGTCTTTTGAATCATGACATGCTTACAAAATTATTCGAGCGTGTTCCTGATTGGGGCATCGAGAAAACAACATACCTGATGTGTGGGCCGGAGGGCATGATGAAAAATGTTGAATCTTTGCTCAGTCAACGAAATATCCCACAGGAAAAAATTTTCAAAGAAAGTTTTGTGCAAGGAACAATTGATAAAGACAAAAAAGAAGAACCAGCTTCTTCTGCCGAGGAATTAAAAGCGCGTGAGGTGACCATCCGTTATGATGGACAGGAATACAAAGTGATGGTGCCTCCAAACAAAGCCATCCTTGAAACTGCGCTCGATGCTGGGATAGATTTGCCTTACTCTTGCCAAAGTGGCTTGTGCACAGCGTGCCGCGGTAAAGCCCTTTCAGGAAAAGTTAAACTTGATGAAGAAGAAGGCTTGAGCCAGTCAGAGCGTGCAGAAGGTTATGTTTTGACATGCGTTGGTCATCCATTGACCGATGACGTGGTGATCGAGATTGGATAAATAATTAATCCATCATGTTTTTGACGCCTCGACGATTCAGGAATTTTTCCCCTGGGAATCTTTTGGCATAAATAATTTCCCAATCGCGATGATGGCAATGACAGCCCAAATGACATTGACGAACATGCTGGCCCATGCTTCCTTATACCAGGTGTAAATAATCAGAAAAAATCCACCGGTCAGGTTAAGCATATAAAATGCCAACGAGTCCGATTTTATTTTTTGATAGCTGTTCAAACCGTACGCGATAAGGACTTCAATCGCACCGATTATTCCAATCGCTTCAATAACATACCGCCATTCTTCCATTCTCAGTCTCGGAGCTTGATGCGTAATAAATATGAATCGGAAGTGATATACAATGTTTTGTCATCATCTGCCAAAGCGCAATTTGCAGTCGCTTCAGGTAAGCTGATTTTTCCCATTGGTTTACCAGACAGGTTAAATATCCAGATGCCACCGGGGCCCGATGCAAAAATGTTTCCCTTTTTGTCAATCTTGAGTCCATCGGGTAATCCTTTGCTAGACTTCGTTTGCTCCGTTGCGTCAAACAAAATTCTCGCATTAGTCAGCGAATCTTTTTCTGAAATATCAAAGGCATACCAAACCGCTTTCGCGGGATCGGAGCTCGCTACAATCAAAGTTTTTTCATCCGGTGACAACGCAATTCCATTGGGGCGCGAAACGGAATCGACAAGTAGTGTGACTGTGACATCTGTAGAAACTTTATAAACTCCGTTGAAGGGTTGTTCTTTGTAAACAGAATCAACTTCGCGGCCGGGCAATCCATACGGTGGATCTGTAAAAAAGAAATCACCGTTGCTACGAAACACTACATCGTTAGGACTGTTCAGTTTTTTACCATTGTATTTATCTGCTAGCGTTACAAATGTTGCTGACGGTTTATCATAGGAGGCATCCAAGCGTGCCACTCGCCGATCGCCATGTTGACATAAAACCAATCGTCCTTCACGATCCAATGTTAGCCCATTTGAACCCGGTTCGGTCGATGGATAATTTGTACCTGTAAACCCGGAAGGTGTCAAATAAAGCTCGACACCTTTATCCTCCGTCCACTTGTAAATTTTATTTTCAGGAACATCTGAAAATAAGAGCATGTTCTCCGATGCAACCCAAACTGGTCCTTCGCTCCAGGTGTAACCTTCGCCAAGCACTTCGATTTTAGCGCCATCACTAACGATGTCAGATAATGAAGGATCCAGTTTCTCAATCGAACCGATAGTCTTCATTTCCTTGGTTGCTGTGCATCCGATCATCAGCATGCAAAGGACTGGGATGAATTTTGTCATAGCTTTCACAGTTAAGGCTGTGAAGATAAAAAAAGGGTTGACTTCGGACAATAAGTCAAACCATCAATATGGTTTACTTACTATGAGTTTACGAGTTGTGCGTTTTTGCTTTGGAGAAGTACTTGTTTGATCGAAATAAAATTCAAGATGTAAGCAAGCGGAACAAGAAATCCTGGTAGCCAGGAAATAGGAAAATCGGCCACAATGGTATTCGCAGGTTCGTTCATAAATACACGCAACGGAGTTGGCATCGATAGGATTGCGACCGATAAGATATTTAACAGTAATGCCAGGCACAAGATATTCCATGCAATAATCATTGCATTGGAGATTTTTTGCTTTCTTACTAACAATGCAACAAGCGGTGCTGTAACACCTGAAATAACATCGAAGTTTCTGCCTTCGAACGTCATCTGAACTGGAGCTACAGATGCTACAAACAATACCCACAACAACACTTCTACAAAAAATCGAAACACTTGTAATCGAATAATATTTTCCATGGGAATATTGACCAGGATGTCTGACGATTCTTTTCGAACAAGGAAATAAATTGTTGCTAACAATGGTGGCAAAAACACAGGCATCAAATTGAAAGGAACCATCGAAAAATCAGACATTTTTCCCGACACGGACCACATAAAGACGAAAGCAATCCAGATAAAAAACCCAATTACAATTCCAGTAGTAATTCGTTTCTTCTTTTGCAATGGCCAGGACGTTTTTTCGATTCCAATCTTAAGTTGTTTGAATGGAAGGAAAGCAAATATGAGCGTCAATAGAAAAAATCCGATTTGCGCGGTTAGTAATAGTGTTGAGTTCATAGGTATTGTGAATTTACCTTAACAGAACGATTTCCGTTAACGGAGGGCATGACAAAAATTGCTAATTTCTAAAACGATTAAAATCAGCGAAACTTCGAAGGATAAACACCATGAAAGTTGAAGAACATTCTACTAAAAGAGCTGGCGTCTTTAAATCCTAACGCGCGACTGATTTCTAAAACCTGCAATTTATTATCGCTAAGAAGTGATTTTGCCCGCTGCATTTTTATTTCCGAGATGTATTGGTGTGGCGTCTTAGCAAAAGCAAGTTTAAATAATCGCAAGAAGTGAAATTTTGAAAGGCACGCAGTCGAGGCCAGCTCGTCCAACGTGATTTCTTTGTCGTAAAAACTATAAATGTAGTCTGCCGAAATTGTCAGTCGCTTCAGAAGCTCGTCACGTGTCGATTTCTTGATAAGAGGAAGTCCACAAGTAATTTTTTTGGTTGTCTGATCCTCCTTCAAAAGCTCCAACATTACTTCCGTAAGAACTTCATCTTCCAATAATTTATTCTTTTCATTGAGTCTCAATCTACGAAGTAGGTGTTGGAGCGATTCTGTTCGTTGGTAAAGTCTATTATGCAACGAGAATGACGATGATGTTGTTTCGATATCCGAATCCATCAATTTATCTACGGACGTAGTTACAGAACTTAAAACCTGTGCTGAAAGATTTTCACCGAAGTGAATATTGAATATCTCTGTTGTTTTGTTTTTATCTATCTCCAGTGAATAATATTGGTCATGGTTCGTCACATAAAAGAAATCATCACGGACAACCGTTGACTTTCCGTTCACTGACACTACACTCGTTCCTGAAAGATTTGTGAACAAGGAAAATGGTCCACGAATATTGTCACGACTTGTTTGGGACGTTTTAACATTAAGAATCACCGAAGGCCAGCCAGAATGCGGCAGTGGATGACCGTCCGGACTCTTCCGTCCTGCAAAAGCAGTTTCTGCCTCCTTTTTAAGCCAGGCAAGATTCGGAAATTCAGTTAAAAGCATTCCCTGAAGATACGATTTATCTCACGTTTTGTTGTCTTGATCGGTTTGCTTCCCGAATGCGGGCTCTCTTGCACGGTCTATTCATTATTTGGTATTTTGCCGTCAAATTCAGTTGAACTATGGCCGCTACTATCGATATACCAAAACGTCCGAAACGTAATCTCTTACCGGAAAACTTTACCGTTGCCAGCTGGCAAAGCTTAAAGCCGTACTTCGATGAGTTGACTGCCCGGGACATTAATTCTTTAGCAGAGCTAAAAAAATGGTTTGTTGACCGCAGCGAACTTGAGTCGGTAATTGCAGAGGACATGGCATGGCGCTATATTAAAATGACGTGCTACACAGAGAACAAAGATTACCTCGCGTCATACCAGGATTTCATACAAAACATTCAACCTGAAATCGCTCCTGTTTCCGATTTGCTCAACAAGAAGGCAGCGTCATCAGAATTTTTAAGCCAGTTGGCAAAAGAAGAAGGCTATGACATTCTTATTCGCAATCTGAAAAAAGACATTGAAATTTTCCGTGAGGAGAACATTCCAATATTCACAGAGATCAGCACGCAGTCACAAAAGTATGCGCAGATCTCCGGGGCGATGACGGTGAATATTGATGGAAAGGAAGTGACTCTTCAACAAGCGTCTGTTTTGTTGATGTCAACAGATCGCGCAAAGCGTGAAGAGGTTTATCGCAAAATCACAGCGCGAAGGCTGAGAGATAAAGATGAACTTGACAACTTATTTACTTCGCTGATCAAGCTTCGTCACCAGGTTGCTGTGAACGCTGGCTTCAAGAATTTCAGGGATTACATGTTTAAAGCGCTCGGTCGTTTTGATTATACGCCGCAAGACTGTTTTAATTTTCATGAGGCAATTCAACAACAGGTTGTGCCGTTGCTGGATGACTTTGCGAAAGAAAGAAAACGAGACCTGAAAGTTTCTTCACTGCGCCCGTGGGATAAAGCTGTTGATCCTGAAGGAAGAGAAGCATTGAAGCCATTCACAAATGGAAAAGAGCTCACAGAAAAAACCATTGAGGTTTTTAAAAGATTGGACGCCTATCTTGGACAATGCCTGTTGATCATGCAATCCATGGGACATCTTGACCTGGAGTCTCGAATCGGAAAAGCGCCTGGCGGTTATAACTATCCACTAGCGGAGATTGGCGTTCCGTTTATTTTCATGAATGCAACATCGACATTGCGCGACATGGTGACGATCATGCATGAAGGTGGACATGCTATCCATAATTTCTTAACGAGAGAACTCACGCTGAATGATTTCAAATCCACGCCTTCGGAAGTTGCAGAACTAGCCTCGATGTCTATGGAGTTGATTTCCATGGATCATTGGAACGTGTTCTTTCCAGGTAAGGAAGAGTTGCTTCGCGCGAAGCGTGAACACCTCGAAGATTCAATTGAAACTTTACCGTGGGTTGCGACGATTGACAAATTCCAACATTGGATATATGAAAATCCTGATCATTCTCCTGCTGAAAGGAAGGTCGCGTGGAATAGAATTTTTGATGAGTTTAGCGATACGACAACCGATTGGTCGGGATTGCAAGACGCGAAAGATTATCTCTGGCAGAAACAACTGCACTTATTCGAAGTGCCTTTTTATTATATCGAATATGGCATGGCGCAATTAGGCGCTTTTGCAGTTTGGAGAAATTTTAGAAAGGATCCGAAGAAGGGATTGGAGGGTTATCAAAATGCGCTCAAGCTTGGATATCTTCGCACCATTCCAGAGATATATAAGGCTGCGAACATCAAGTTCGATTTCAGCACCGGCTACATTAAAGAATTGATTTCATTTGTGAGGCAGGAACTGTCCTGATAACCCAAAACCCAAAACTCGGAACCCGAAACTAGGAACCCGAAACCCGAAACTAGGAACCCGAAACCCGAAACTA
>CBQWHS010000038.1:0-13743 GCA_967728665.1 uncultured Chryseosolibacter sp.
GGCTTATTCGCATATGAACGAAATGGAGATTCATACAAAAAACATACGTTAAGCTTCCGTCCGGGAAGTCGAAAAACAATTGTAAAAGATTTTGATGGCGATGGATTGAAAGATATTCTGGCGCTTATCACTCAAGGTGATGAACAAATCGTGTTGATGAAGAACCAAGGGAACTTTAAATTTTTGCCCAAAATATTGCTGCGGTTTCCTCCTGTATATGGATCGAGTTTCTTTCACGTCTATGATTTCAACAAGGATGGGCATTTCGATATTCTCTATACAAACGGAGATAATGCAGATTATTCATCTGTCTTCAAACCGTATCATGGCGTTCGCATATTTCTTAATGACGGACAAAACAAGTTCACTGAAAATTGGTTCTATCCGATGTATGGTGCATCTGAGGCGATGGCATTCGACTACGATGATGACGGAGATTTGGATATCACCGCGATCTCATTTTTCCCAAATTTCAAAAAGCATCCCGAGAATAGTTTTTTGTTTTTCCAAAATGACAACGGAAAATATATTCCCTTAAAGACAGCGCTTGCTGCTTCAGCGCGATGGCTTACCATGGAACAAGCCGATATTGATGAAGATGGTGATATGGATGTAATGCTGGGGGCGCTAAACTTCACTGCCCAGGTGCCTGACTCGTTGCTCAGTGTCTGGAAAAACAGGAAAACTTCAATTTTGCTTCTTAGGAATAAGCAGCGATAAAAAAAATCAAATTTTTCTTGCTATTCAATAACTAATGTTTTAGTTTCATACCTAAATACATAGTCATGAACGATTTCAAAGAACTCACCCGGGCCGAAGACCAGGTCATGCAAATATTGTGGAAATTAAAAAAGGCTTTTGTCAAAGACATTGTCGAACAAATGTCTGATCCCAAGCCAGCATATAATACTATTTCGACTATTGTGCGAATTTTAGAAACGAAGGGTTTTGTAGACCACAAAGCCTATGGCAAAACACATGAATACTTTCCAATCATTTCAAAGGAGAAGTATACCAAGTTCTATTTGAACAACCTTATACGCGGATATTTTGATGGGTCTTTTCCAAACCTTGTTTCATTTTTTGCTAAGGAAAATAAATTGAAGCCTGCGGAGATTGAAAAACTATTGAAGGAACTTAAACAGAAAGGTGATGAGAGAAACAGTTAACTACATCCTTGAAGCCAATTTAGGTTTGGTGTTATTCATACTTACCTATAAGCTTCTGCTTTCAAACGAGACAAATTTTCGATTTAGTCGGATATTTCTGCTCTTTGCAATTACCTTGTCACTGATCCTGCCGTTTTTTTCTATCACTAACAGTAGTGATCAATATATCGGAGAAGTTTCAACGTTACCGGCGAATTGGTTTCCTGAAATTATTATCTCCGCCGGTGAGAATACCGCGCCTATGGTAACAACAAATACAGCATACGATATCTGGCGCTTGATTTTCTGGATGTACACAATCGGCATAGTAGTGGCGGCAACGTTGCTTGCGTTTCAGATCGTTCGAATTATTAGCCTTTTAAAGAAGCCAAATTATAAATACAATGGCTTCTACATTGTTGAAAGTGAAAAAGATATTCCGTCATTCTCCTTCTTCAATCGCATTTTCATCGGCAATAAAAATCGGCTGTCTGAAAATGACAAAAAGCAAATCATAGCACATGAGGCTGTCCATGCACACCAACTTCATTCGTTCGATATACTTTTTATAACGGCGCTACAGATCTTATTCTGGTTTAACCCAATTATTATTTTCTACAAAAAGGCCTTTGTTCATTTACATGAGTTTGAAGCAGATTCGCGCGCTGTCGATAACTCACATGTGGACAACTATTGCTCTCTCCTGGCAAGGTTAGCTCTTGAATCGGCTCATTTTCCGATTGCCAGTCATTTTAATCAATCATTAACTCTAAAAAGAATTACTATGATTCGCACAATTAAAAGAAACATACGACCGTGGAAATTTCCAATGCTCGCGGGCATCGTAGTCGCGTCCTTTTATCTGGTTTCATGTCATGACCAGATATCTAATGAAATCCAAAACAGCACTATTACCCAGACAGGTGATTATCCCGTCATTGTCAAAAAAGACATGGATGCATACTTGAGGGAAAACAAAGAAGCAAAGCTCACCTACATGGAAGGTTTGCCATCAGAAATCGATCAACTCACTACCAAATTGGCCGGACAAAAATATGTTGTGAAAGCATATGATATCAGCAGTGGCGGATTACAAAAGAAGGGGGTTCTGTTACAAGAAGTAACTCAATTCGCAGACAGACTCGCTACAGATAAAAACGTTTTTGTGATCGTTGAACAACAGCCGGAGTACATTGGTGGATATAATGCTCTCAAAGAGTTTATGCAGCAGAATATGAAATATCCCGACGATGCGTTGAAAGCCGGAAAGAGTGGAACTGTGTATGTCAGTATCATCATTAATGCTGACGGCACAACGTCTGAGACGAGCATTGTAAAAGGTGTGTATCCCTCGCTGGACTCTGAGGCGCTACGAGTTGTATCGATGCTGCCTAAATGGAAACCCGGTATGCAAAATGGCCAGGCCGTTGCCTGTCGATTTATTCTTCCTGTCAAATGGGAAGCTAATCTTAATGCTAATCCAATCCCGGCGTCCGAAATTACACCTGTTCAATCTCGCATGAACATTTCAAGCTCAAAAATTACCGAGGCTGGGAAAACTATTATAGAGGGAACGGTAACAACCGCGGAAGGAAAGTCACTTGTTGGTGCCAATATTCTTATTAAGGGTATGAGCAAAGGAACGACAACAGATGAGAAAGGTTATTTCAAGATCGAAGTTCCTTCTGAAAAAGGTGAACTTGCTATTTCCTTTATTGGATATGAATTTAAGACAATTAGTTTTTAGAAAGATATATAGGGATTGGTTCGCCAGTCCCTATATTTTTTTGATACTGAATTAAAATCTCGGTAGACCTTCAGCGTATGCTGCTATTTCACACGAAACCGTTCTATTCAATATCCTTTTACCTTATTTAAAAATCTCTGCCAGCTTAGCTTCCAGTGCAAAGTCCCTGAGGTTTTTGTCGATGATTACACCTTTTGGATCCACCAAAACAGAAAATGGAATTGCGTTGACGCTGTAGATCTTGGCGGCCTCTGATTGCCAGAATTTTAAATCGGAAACGTGCGTCCATGTGAGATTATCTTCGTGTATCGCCTTCAACCAATCCTCTTTGTTTCGGTCGAGTGAAACACCGTACACGGTAAAGCCCTTATCCTTATACTTATTATAGAGACGAACAACGTTTGGATTTTCTTGACGACATGGCCCGCACCATTTAGCCCAGAAATCAACCAATACATATTTTCCTTTCAATGAAGACAACTTCACAATCTGACCAGTTGTGTCCGGCAATGACAAGTCCGGTGCGACCTGGCCAATTGCAGTTGGCTTCAACTTGTCGACATACTCAACAAAATTTTTGGACTGCGAATAGTTTGGCCACTCCTTCTTAAGCTTATCCGCGATGGCAACAAATGTTGAAAAATATTCGTCTTTATCCAGCGTATTATTTTGAAGCAGATTAATTACAGCAAGGGAAGGCGAACCCTCAACCATCATGGTTGCAATTTGGTCCTTGTATTTTTTAATAACATCCGCATAGGCTTGTCGCAGCTGGACTATCTTCTGACCATTTCGTTGTTGCACAGCAACATTGTAGTCTTCATTAATTTTTGCGATCTCCGGGGCACTGTTGGCTTGCTGCAGAAGATCCTGCACTTTGCGGATAAGCTCCAGGTCTGGCGAACCTTTCACCTCAAAAAATCCTTGCGCAGTGTTGCCGTCAACATTCACTTCTATATCACTCTTGTTGAGAATGACATTGAGCACTTGTTTGTTGTAAAAATTGATTCGATAAAATCCAGGTTCAGTCAGTTTCACTTTCTTAACGAACGTGTAATTACTTTTCAAACCAATCGTGTCTTGCCATCCGCTAGAACCATCTTTCAACTCCTGGATCAGAATTTGACCTTGCTGAGGAAATCCGACTTTGCCTCTTATCGTAACTATCCAACTATTGTCTGCAGGCTTGCTTTCCTCCTTGCCGGAAGTTGTACACGCAAATGTCAGCGCGGCAACCAGCAACAAAAAATTTTTCACTTTGATGACTGACCTCACATTAAACATGCTGATACTAAACTTCTCAAATGCAGGCGTTAAATTCTGAACAACTTTCATTTCTTCTTTAATTTCTGTGTTAACAATTCGCTGGTGACTTTTGGGTCGGCTTTGCCTTTGCTTCGCTTCATCACCTCACCCATAAACATGCTGATGATACCCTTCTTTCCATTTTGATATTCCTCCACTTTAAGTGGAAATTCTTTGATCACTTCATCAATGATCGGAATAAGTGAATCATGACTGCTGTCCTGCAATAAGTTCAATTGCTGTGCCACTTCCAGTGCAGAACGATTTGGATTTTTTAGAATTTCGGGAAACAATCGCTGAGAAGCTGCAGTATAACTTACTTTTCCTTCATCGATTAACAAAATTAGGTCAGCGATCTTGCCTGGCGAAACAGGAAATTCGTCTGCTGTAAAATTGAACTCATTCAAGTACGATTTCACAGGTCCCATGACCCAATTCGATGCAGCCTTATAATTTGTGGTGAATTCACAGACTTTATTAAAATAGATGGCAACGTCTTTCGAATCTGTAAGCACTTGAGCATCGTAGTCAGACAATGCATATCGACTTACAAATTTTTCGAAGAGTTCTTTTGGAAGGGCGGGCATCATTGCCTTGATCGCAGCCAACCATTCATCTGAAATAATGACAGGACTTAAATCCGGATCAGGAAAATATCTATAGTCGTTCAATTCTTCTTTCGTACGCATGGCAAAACTCTTACCCGTTGTGACATCAAAAGTCCGCGTTTCGGAAATGATGGAATTTCCTTTTTCGATCTCCCGGATTTGACGCTCAATTTCAACATCAATTGCGCGCTGAACATTTTTAATGGAGTTCATATTTTTGATCTCGACCTTTTTGCCAAACTCCTTTGCATCAACCAACATCACCGACACGTTAGCATCGCATCGCAATGATCCCTCTTCCATATTTCCATCGCAGATGTCGAGGTAGCGCACAAGTTTTCGGACTTCCGTGAGCAATGCCCCAGCATCTTCAGATGAACGAATATCGGGTTGCGTTACAATTTCTATTAATGGTGTTCCGGCACGGTTCAGGTCAATTAAAGAATCGGATTCGTTATCAAGGTGAAGCGATTTCCCCGCGTCCTCCTCCATATGAATTCTATTCAGTGCTATCTTCTTAGGAGCGCCAGCCGATTTAATTTCGACAAATCCGCCTTTACAAATTGGAGCGCGGTCCTGTGTAATCTGATAGCCCTTTGGAAGATCAGGATAAAAATAATTTTTGCGATCAAAAATGGTAATGCGGGAAATCTCACAGTCACAGGCCAGTCCCATCTTAACAGCGAACTCAACAACCTTTTTGTTCAACCGTGGCAACGTGCCAGGGTGCGCAAGAGAAATAACATCCACGTTGGTATTCGGTGAGCTGCCGAAAACAGATGAATCTCCGTTGAAGATTTTACTTTTCGTTGACAGCTGGGCATGAACTTCCAAGCCAATAACTGCTACATACTTCTCACGGATTGACTTCATCATATTACGATCCAGATTCTATTAACTTCTTAGCTTTTTCAATAACGTTGTTTAGTCCAGCAAGGTTCTTACCGCCAGCCGTTGCAAAGAAAGGCTGACCACCGCCTCCGCCATCAATTTCTTTCGCCAGTTCTTTAACCATATTTCCAGCGTGATATTTATTTGCCTTCAGCAAGCTCTCTCCAATCATTACGGCAACCTGTGGCTTGCTCTCAATGTCGGCGGCTAGTATTAATACCAGATCTTCGAATTGGTTTCGCAAAGCGTAAGCAATATTCTTCAACGCGTCAGCATTTGGCACACTCACCTTCTCAATGATCACCGTTGATCCATTGCTCTTAACAGCTTTCTTCGCCAATTCATCTTTCAGGGTGTTTGCCTTTTCGAGATTCACGGCTTCAATTTTTTTCTCCAAAGCGTGTTTCTCATCAGCAAGATTCTTCAACGAAGTCAAAACATCTTTCGGGTTCTTGAGAAGGGAACGAATTTCATCCAGCAATTGCAGTTCTGATCGTACGAATTGTTCGGCATTTTCGGCAGTGATGGCTTCAATTCTTCGCACGCCCGCAGCGACTGAACTCTCAGACAATATCTTAAACAATCCAATATGACCGGTTGCTGCAACGTGTGTTCCTCCGCATAATTCAATAGAGAATTTTGGATCAAACGTGATCACGCGAACAAAGTCGCCATACTTCTCACCGAATAAAGCCATGGCACCAAAGGCCTTCGCCTGATCAATGGGAACATTCCTCTTCTCATCGAGCTGAATATCTTCGCGGATTTTTGAATTTACAATGTCTTCGACTTTTTGAATTTCTTCTGCGGTCATGGCAGCAAAATGCGAAAAATCGAAACGAAGAATTTTCTCGTTTACCAATGATCCTTTCTGTTCAACATGTTTTCCAAGTACTGTTCGCAATGCCGCATGCAACAAGTGTGTTGCCGAATGATTATTTTTCGTTTGCTCCCGCTTAGCTTGATCAACGCTTGCATTAAAAGTCGCTCCTAAATCACCAGGTAATTTCTCCGTGAAATGAACGATCAACTCGTTTTCCTTTCGGGTATCGGTAATGAAGATTTTTTCGCCATTACTTTGAATGTATCCTGTATCACCAACTTGCCCTCCACTCTCGGCGTAAAAAGGGGTTTTATCGAACACCAACTGAAACATTTCTTTGTTCTTCTGCTTGATTCTTCTAAACCTCGTTATGCGGATGGGCGATTGCAGAAAATCATATCCGATAAATTCCGTTTTTTCATCATCACCAACCATCTGCCAATCTCCAGTTACCTTAGCGGCATCAGCTTTCGATCGTGATTTCTGTTTTTCCATCTCCGCTTTAAAGCCCTTTTCGTCAACGGTGAATCCGCGTTCACGCGCAATCAATGAAGTCAAATCGAATGGAAATCCAAAAGTATCATACAACTCGAAAGCAAGTTCGCCACTCACTTCCTTACCTTTCAACTCACCCGCAATTGAATCGATTCGTTTTAAGCCTTTATCCAATGTTCGAAGAAATGACGCCTCTTCTTCAAAAATCACCTTGGCAACATAATCCTCCTGTGTTTTCAATTCCGTGAAAACGTCTTTCAGCTGATCCGCAAGAACAGTAACTAATTTATAAATGAATGGTTCTTTAAAATTCAAAAACGTGAATCCATAACGAACTGCTCTTCTCAAAATCCGACGGATAACATAACCAGCCCCTGTGTTGGATGGCAGCTGTCCATCACAAATTGCAAATGAAACCGCGCGAACGTGATCTGCAATTACACGCATGGCAATATCTGTCTTCTCGGAATTTTTATACTTCACGCCAGAGGCAGCGCTGATAAAATCCAACAGTGGAGAGAAAACATCGGTGTCATAATTGGATGTCTTCTTTTGGATCGCCATACACAGACGTTCGAAACCCATTCCGGTATCGACATGTTGTGCCGGAAGCTTCTCAAGTGAACCATCAGCCTTCCGGTTGAATTCCATGAACACGAGGTTCCAGATTTCTACCACCTGAGGATGATCATTATTCACCAGTTCTTTTCCGGGTTTCTTTTTTATTTCTTCTTCACTACGGAGGTCAATATGAATTTCAGAACACGGACCACACGGGCCCATCTCTCCCATCTCCCAAAAATTATCTTTTTTATTACCATTCAAGATACGCTCTTCAGCAATGAATTTCTTCCAGTAGTCATGAGCCTCCTGATCAAAAGCGAGATTCTCTTTTTTGTCACCTTCAAAGACGGTTACATAAAGTCTGTCCTTTGGAAGTTTGTATTCAACGGTGAGTAATTCCCACGCCCACTCAATCGCTTCCTTTTTAAAATAATCTCCAAACGACCAGTTGCCCAGCATCTCGAACATCGTGTGATGGTAAGTATCAATACCAACTTCTTCGAGATCGTTGTGCTTGCCACTTACACGCAAACATTTCTGTGTATCGGCAATACGTTTACTTTTCGGATTGGCGTTACCCAGGAAATAGTCCTTGAATTGAACCATGCCCGAGTTTGTAAAAAGAAGAGTTGGATCGTTCTTCAATACAAGTGGTGCAGAAGGTACAATGAGGTGGTTTTTCCTCTTAAAGAATTCCAGAAATGTGCGTCTGATCAGGCCCGAGTCCATCCAAAAAAGCGTTTAAATGTTCAACTATTGGTTTTTTACTATATTAGCCAGCTAAAATATGCCCGAAAGCTGTCGGGAAGTGGAAAATTAGCCACAAAAATAATCTGAGTTGAAGAGAATACGCAGTTGGACGAGATTTTTTTATGAATAACAGCTGTTCGTTAACAAACTGCGTGACCATGCCCAAGACATTGTATCGCTACAATGAAGAAACGTGTCAATATGAACGTATCAAAGTCAAGACCTTTGATGTTGTTTTCTATCTCAGTGGTTTACTGGTGACGAGCATCATTATCCTTGCGGGTATTCTTGTAGCACATAATTATCTTATCGATTCTGAAAAAGAAATTGCATTGCGCAATGAAAACAGGGCACTCAGAAAAAACCAGGTTGTATTGACGTCACAACTATTTGATATAGAGAATACACTTGAAACGTTGGATGAAGAGGACAAAAAATTGCATCAAAAATTTTTCACGACTCCAATGGAAGAAGTGATCCCTCGCACGCCAACGCTAAATAAACAAGCATTATTCCTCGGGGGGGCTCCTTCGTTCCGTGAGGCCGCAGAAAAAGTCAACTCCCTCACCGAAGAACTCTTGAACAAGTCGTTGAAATCAAATCGCGCCATTGCCCAACAATCGTTGTTCGAAAAACTTTTATCGAAAAATAACAAGACACTTCCTTCCATTTCCCCCGTGTGGCCAATCAACAGCGAACACATCGTTTCAGGATTTGGAATGCGAGTCAACCCTTTTCATAAAGGAATGTATGAACATTTTGGTTTGGATTTTTCACTGCCACGCGGCACAATGGTACACGCCACAGCAGATGGTGTGGTCACTGAATCAAAACGAAACACCGTACAGGCAGGATATGGAAACTATGTTGAAATTACACATGCCGAAGGCTATGTGACACGTTATGCACATCTCGAAGAATTAACAGTTAAAGTTGGTCAACGGATATCAAAAGGTTTTGTGATCGGAACAAGCGGAAACAGCGGAGGGTCAGTTGCACCACATTTGCATTACGAAATTTCGTTGAGCGGGTCACCTGTAAATCCTGTTCAGTATATTATAGAGGGCGTTTCAAGCAATGATCATGAAGCGATTGTTGCGAAAGCCAATAAGAAAAACCAATCACTCGACTAATGGCGCGCACTCGTTACATATATAATGCTGAGACTTGCCGATATGAGCCATATACGCTGCGGGGAAAAGCGTTGCGCAAAAAAACATTTACTTATCTACTGTTTGCTTCAATGATTGCTGTTGCCGGATACTTTTATCTGCGCCAGTATTTTGAAACTGTAGAGGAAGTCATCCTTGAAAAAAATAATCATGCTTTAAAAATTGAATGGGAATCGTTGCATAACAGAATTGAAAATGCGGGAGATCGCCTCGCAAAATTTATTGACAAAGACGACAACAATTACCGTGTTATCCTCGACTCTTCTCCATTATCATCAACCATCCGGAATGCAGGTGTGGGTGGTAGCGAAAAAATAAATCAGAAATTACTTGCTGACTTTCCAACGATCCTCCACGATTACCTGGCGGTCGAAAAGATCAAGAATCAGCTGGAAGTTGAAGTACAATCCTATAAAGAGATCGAAAAAATGCTCGATCAAAAAATTGATATGTGGGCTTCCAAGCCGGCAATTCAGCCGTTGAGCAACAAAGAACTTACTTATTTACACACCCGATACGGACAGCGACTGCATCCGATACTCGGTTTCATACGCGGACACAAAGGTCTTGATTTCAGTGCAGACTCCGGTACACCAGTATATGCCACTGGAAATGGAATTGTAAAAAACGCATATAGATCAGAAAGTTTTGGTAATGTTATTTTCATAGACCATGAATATGGCTACGAAACCCGTTACGCACATTTATCGAAATTTAATGTCCGCGCCGGGCAACGCGTTAAGCGTGGTGAAATTATCGGATTCGTTGGAAGCACGGGACTATCAAGCGGGCCCCACTTACATTATGAGGTGCTTTATCGCGATGAAGATGTTAATCCTATAAATTTCTTTCAGCGCGACCTGAGTAACCAGGAATACGAAAGAGTAATCGAGGAAGCCGGTAAAGAACGCGATTCGATTGATTAAAAAACTTCCTTAATAAGTTAAAATCCCTTTCTTTGCAGTCCGTTTTTTAAAACAAGAACTCATGAGGTTAGTTGGCTTACTAATGTTGATCTGTTCGGGCGTTTTTGTGTTTGCTCAAGATTCACTTAAAAACACAACCCAGGCAACACAAGCCGACACCGTTACTGTAATCGGCGTTGGTGATATTATGATGGGAACAAATTATCCGGAGAACAAACTCCCTCCAAATGATGGTGCGTTCCTGATGAAATCGGTGGAATCAGTTTTGAAAAATGCTGACGTCACTTTTGGAAATCTCGAAGGAACACTTCTGGATTCCGGTGGGACAGCTAAGACCTGTAAAGATCCAAAAGTCTGTTACGCATTTCGTACTCCTGTTCGTTACGTAAACAATTTAGTAAGCGCCGGTTTTGACGTGGTAAGCCTTGCAAACAATCATGCTGGCGACATGGGCAATGAAGGAAGGAACAGTAGCAAAAAAACACTGGAACGTGCCGGCATTTTGCACGCAGGGCAAGTAGATCAAAAGACAACTATTTTTGAAAAGGATGGAGTCAAATATGGCCTCGCAGCTTTCGCTCCAAACAGCAACTGCGTAGACATCAATAATCTAAACGAAGCAAGGGCCATCGTGCAATCACTCGATTCGATTGTTGACATTGTTATTGTATCATTTCACGGAGGCGCTGAAGGCGCTCAATACCAACATGTTCCCCGGACGGAAGAAATGTTTCATGGAGAAAATCGCGGAGACGTCTATAAATTTTCGCATGCGCTGATTGATGTGGGTGCTGATATTATTTTCGGACACGGACCGCATGTAACACGTGGCATTGAAGTTTATAAGAATCGATTCATTGCTTATAGCTTGGGAAATTTCTGCACATATAGGGGAATCAGCATTGCTGGAATCAATGGACTTGCACCGATCATGAAAGTGTTTACAGATGTTGATGGTAAATTATTTTATGCACAAATTACCCCTACTCGCCAGGAATACGGCTCCGGAGTCACCATTGATCCTGAAAATCAGGTCATAAAAATCATTCGCGAGTTGTCGAAAAAAGATTTTCCTGAATCCCCTGCGCAGATTGACGAACATGGTTTAATTACTTATCTTGCTCAGTAACATGGCGTATAAAGAAAAAGAAATCGAGAAGCTATACTACTCCATCGGAGAAGTAGCTGAAATCTTCAGTGTCGCGCCATCACTCATCCGTTTCTGGGAATCTGAATTCGATATCATTAAGCCTAAAAAAAATAGAAAGGGCAATCGTCAGTTCACAAAAGAAGATATCGACAACGTTCGCACCATATATCACCTCGTAAAAGAGAAAGGCTTCACGCTACAGGGAGCTAAAGAAATGTTGCGCAACGATTCTCAGGCTATAAAAGATAAAATGGAAATGATTGATTCGCTCCGCAGCGTCAGAAAATTTCTGAATGAATTGCGGGAGAAACTTCATTAAGCTCCGTCTCTCTCCCATTCCTAGATGGATCAACATCATTTATTCTTACTGGCATTACATCACATTCCTGGTATCGGCGATCATTTATTCAGACAAGTAATTAGTTATTGCGGCTCCGCAGAAAGAGTATTCAAAACTCCAAAAGGGAAGTTGCTTAAAGTTCCAGGTGTCGGCGAAGTTACAGCCGAGGCAATCTTAAAAGGAAAATCTTTTTCTTTCGCGGAAAAGGAATTAGCAAAAGCTAAAAAGGAAAATGTGCAGTTGTTATTCTTTACAGAAAAAGAATATCCTTCGCGACTTAAACAGATTCCGGATGCTCCATCACTTTTATACGCGAAAGGGAAAATAGATTTCGAGAATCCAAAAACGGTTAGTATTGTTGGAACCCGCCAGGCAACTTCATACGGAAAAGAATGTGTTGAGCAACTCGTCAAAGATTTACTTCCACATGATCCTTTAATCATCAGTGGATTGGCTTATGGTATTGACATCCATGCACACAAGGAAGCGTTGAAGAATAACGTCGCCACAATAGGCGTGATGGGAAGTGGCATCGACTACATCTACCCTGCCGCACACAAGGATGTTGCGCGAAAAATGCAGGAGCATGGTGGATTGGCAACGGAACATGCTTTTGGTACAACGCCCGATGCTCACAACTTTCCTGCACGCAACCGAATTGTTGCAGCGTTGTCTGATGCTGTCGTAATTGTAGAAGCTGCCGAAAAAGGCGGAGCTTTAATCACTGCCGATATTGCCAACTCCTATAACAAGGATGTTTTCGCTTACCCCGGCAATATCAGTCAAAGCCATTCTGCTGGCTGCAATAACCTCATCAAAACAAATAAGGCACATCTTATAACATCAGCAAAAGACATCGAATACATTATGGGATGGAATACTGATGCGGTTAGGAAGAAAACAGCGCATTTGGATTTGGCCAGTTTTGAACCTAATGAACAAACCGTTATGAAAATACTTTACGACCACAGCAAACAGTTGACGATTGATGAAATCAGTTGGCGGGCAAACATTCCAGTCGGTCAGCTTGCTTCAATTTTGTTGACGCTTGAGTTTAAAGGAGTGTTGGCGCTGATGCCGGGCAAAATTTACAGAATTAAAGATTAGTTGCCGTCTGGCGTGGTCTCAGTCTTTACTGAGTTGCATTTATCTTTGATCATCTCATAAGCTTTTAGATCACCGAGTTCACCAGCTTTGCTCAAGTCCAAGCAGCCACCTTTTACGTCTCCGAAATCAATCTTCAAAATGCCACGCATATAATAGGCATCGATATTTTTGGGATGGATCTGTATGATTTTAGAACAGTCATTGATGGCGTCCTCGTATGCCTGTAAGAAGTGTTTGGCCTTTCCGCGATTATAGTAAGCTTCAATGTAATTTTCGTTTAACGTAATGGCGGAAGTGTAATCTGCAATTGCTCCGTAATAATCCTGAAGTTTCATTTTAACATTTCCGCGTGCAAAAAAAGCATCGGCAAATTTTGGGTTTTTCTCGACAGCCAGATTATAATCCTTCATCGCGCCATGTCTGTCGTCAAAGGCATCTTTGATATTACCACGCACAAAGTAAGCCTGTGAGTAATTACCATCGAGTTCCAAAGCTTTGTTCAAGTTGAGGAGCGCTTCCATAAATTCGCGCTTTTCATACAATTCTCTTCCTTTTTGTGTAAACTCCTTAGCGTTCTGGGCAAAAACCAGAACAGAAATAGACATGCAGAATACTGCAAGAATAGTACGCTTCATATAGGATTGCCGTTTAATGAATTTACGCAAAGGTAAGCACATATTATGCCGCAACAGGCTCAAAGTAAGATTTTAGGCAGTC
>CBQWHS010000039.1:0-13729 GCA_967728665.1 uncultured Chryseosolibacter sp.
TTTGAATAATTGTAGTTTTCATTAAATCATACGCCTGCTCCATCACATTCAATTCAACAAACCGATTGAAGCGATGTTCGTAGTCATCAATCGAATCTAATTCGTGCTGATGAAGGCGATATACATCCTTGATAAAACGTAGCCAGTTGTCCACTAAACCGAATTGTTTATTCTGCATTGCTGCCTCTACCCCACCACATCCGTAATGGCCACAAACAATGACATGTTTTACTTTTAAAATATTCACAGCATAGTCGAGAACACTCAACATATTCATATCTGAATGCACTACCACATTGGCGATGTTCCGGTGAACGAAAATGTCTCCCGGCTGTGTGTTGGTGATTTCGTTTGCTGGCACACGACTATCGGAACAACCAATCCATAGCACTTGAGGACGCTGCCCTTTTGAGAGTCTGTCAAAAAATAAAGGATCGGATTCAAGCTTCTCTTGCACCCACGATCTATTGCCTTCGAGTAACGATTTATAAATATCCATAATAAAAATTCAATGATTGAAAATTCAACCTTGGATCAATTGATGTTGTTGAACCAGGTTGGAAAAAAATAAATTTCGTATTTAACCGGATTGGTTAAGAGGCGTTAAGCCCGGAGCAATAGATGCTCTGGAGGCGGAGAAAATATTTCGCGATAAGCGAAGTTGACAATTTCAAGAATAAAAGAAGCTTTTCGTTCGAGTGAGATAAAATACAAATTCAAGAAGTGGTCATAGGAAAAATGATTCATCAGATCAATCTCTTCTTCTATCGAATCATTGCCCTGCGACTCTGAGCCAGTCTCTTGCTCATCCTCCAACGAAGTTGAAACCTCATCGAGGACGGAATAATATTTATTGAGGTTTAGCAATGAAACTTCCGCTAAAATGAAGCCCATGTTCAAAAACGTAATTCCCGTAAAGAGAATTAGTATTTCGCGCAAATAGCTTCTTCGAAAAAATTTCATGATGCAAAGATACAACTTTCATTTAAAAGGACCGAAGCCCCGGTTCGGATAAAAATGCCGCTACTGAAAAGTGCTCGAATACCGATGGCATAATTGGTGTACGTTTTTAGCGTTATCTTTAACACATGGCGCACAATCATCACCACCACGATCATCATCATGGAGAAGAATTTTCTGCTTCAAATATTAGATTGGCGTTTTGGTTGAATACTGCTTTTGCCGTTATCGAAATTGTCGGTGGATTATTAACAAATAGTGTAGCCATTCTTTCCGATGCCTTACACGATTTTGGTGACAGCCTTTCGCTGGGACTGTCCTGGTATTTTCATAAGAAAGCAAAAAAGAAACGGGATGCAGCCTATTCCTATGGCTATCGGAGATTCTCTCTTCTCGGTGCATTTATCAATTCCGTGATTTTAGTGTTGGGCTCGGTGTTCATCGTGCAAGAATCCATAGCCAGATTACTTCACCCGAAAATTGCAGACGCACGAGGAATGATCTTGCTTGCCGTGATTGGAATTGTTGTTAATGGCCTTGCAATGTTGCGATTGAAAAAAGGCAATTCGCTAAACGAACAAGTGGTGTCGTTGCATTTTTTAGAAGACGTGCTCGGATGGGTTGCTGTATTAATCGGAAGCATTGTAATGTACTTTTACAACGTCCCTGTTTTAGATCCGATTCTGTCATTAGGAATCAGTTTATACATTCTGTTCAACGTCTATAAAAATCTTCATTCGATTTTTAAAATCATTCTTCAAGGTGTGCCAGAAAATATGAATGACGCTGAGATCCGGCAAAAATTAAAAGGAATTAACGGGGTTGCTGATGTGCATGACATTCACGGCTGGTCAATGGATGGCACTTATAACATCTTAACTCTCCACATTGTTCTCGAAAAGAATATCGCCGGACCAGAAGCAGAAAAAATAAAAAATGAAGTACGCCACTGTCTTCAACATCTTCATTTCAATCACATCACTATTGAAACAGAACCGTTTGAGACAAAGTGCCAGTTGGAAAATTGTTGAACACCTTTCCTAGCAGCTTGATTAAATGGTCGTGATTTTGGCGAAATCATCTCTCATATCCAATGTCAAAACGTCTTTTGGAGTTTTTTTACTAAGTCTTTTTGCGTTTCCGTGAGATGCTCCGGCAACACAACGTGCAGCCTGATGTACAAATCGCCGAACTCTCCCGGCTTATTATAAACAGGCATTCCTTTACCTTTCAACCGGACAACCTTTCCATTCTGCGTTCCTTCTTTTATGCTGATGCTAATGTTGCCCGACAAAAAATTTCCTTCAATTTTTCCACCGAGCAGTGCTGTGAACATGTCGATATTCTGGTCAGTGTGCAGGTCGTTTCCTTTCACTTTGATCTTTTCATCATGATTAACATGGACTGTTAAATACAGATCGCCGGTTTTACCAGACGCAGTACGTTGTCCCTTTCCTTTCACACGAAGCTGAAGTCCATCATACGCACCGGGCTTAATTCTAACTTTGATTTTTTCACCCTGCAGATCAATTACTCGTTCCGAGCCATGGTACGCCTCACGTAAAGAAATTGGAATTTCTCCGGACAAGTCATTTGCGGGACCTTCAAAATCAAAATCTTGCGACCATCGTCGTGAGCCGCCACGCGTCCCTCCACCAAAAAAGGATTCGAAAAAATCAGAGAACCCTGAACCTCCAAAAAAGTCAGAGGGATCGCCCTCATAAGTATAGCCCCGCTGACCGTTTCCACGAGACCTTCCGGCATCGCCTTGTTCGTATTTCTTCCAATCACTTCCTAGCTGATCGTATTTCTTTCGTTTCTCTACATCGCCGAGCACTTCATATGCCTCAGCGACATCTTTGAATTTCGCTTCTGCCGTTTTATCTCCTTGATTCTTGTCAGGGTGATATTTTAAAGCAAGCTTTCGATAGGCTTTTTTAATTTCATCCTGGCTGGCCGTTTTGCTTACGCCTAATACTGAATAATAATTTTTGTATTCCATATTGGTAGTAGCTTATAATAATTAACAACATGCCCATTGTTAACTGTTCCTCAACATTCGCAACCGATTAGAAATTTCTGCATTTTTTCAGTGCGTTCCAGCGATGAATCGGCGGTCTGACAATTTTGAACTTTCGCGGTGTTTTTGCGGTTTAAAATTGAAAAGGCATTGAAAGAGGCCGAATTTCGAAGGGGATAGATTTCTGCTGAGAAATGCGTACCTTTGCGCATTAATAGGTCGTCAATCAATCAATTTTGCTGCTTTTTGGCTTCTTTCGCAATTCCTGATTCGTTTTAGACCTTTTTTGAACCCGAACCTACATTTTTAAAAGCGCTACTAAACAACAATTACATTATGGCAAGGCCAATTACACGGGAGATTAAATTAAAAGATGGTTTTTACATTGAAGTGAAGACAAAAGGGGCTTTAAAAGGTATTAAGATCAGACGTGACTCATTGCAAGAAATTGAAAACGCCATCAGGCAGTACCAGAACGCTTACAGCGTAAATTATCTTGGTGAATTCAAAAACGGTAAGAAAAAGTAAGAATTAATAAAGCAGTAACAGACCTTGTTACTGCTTCTTTAAATAAGCCAGCGTCTGCGGAACTTGTGTTTTCACAAAGTCGCTTTCATCCTCGATATAATAGAAGTTTACGTTGGCTTTCTTAGCGGCCTTTAAAACAGCCGGTATGTTGATTTGTCCCGTGCCCAACGCGACATCATTGTTTACATTCGTCTTCCCAGAAAAATCTCCCTGCACTCCCTTTTTCAAATCTTTTAAGTGCATCAATTTAAAACGTGATCCATGTTTCTTTAGCAGATCTTCCGGATTCACTCCTGGAAATTTTGCCCAAAGGATATCCAATTCAAAATTTACATAGTCAGGATTTGTGTTTGCCACAATGTAATCGAACAAGGTGCCATTTTCGTATTTCACAAATTCATAGCCGTGATTGTGATAGCAGAATGACAATCCATATTTGTCTTTAAGGATTTTTCCGGCTGTATTGAAATCCTCGACAGTCTTCTTTGCATCATCAATTGTATAGCCAGTGCTTTCATGTGGAACCCATGCTACTCTCACAAATGATGCTCCGAGTGTCTTTGCATTTGTTCCCACTTCGTCAATCTTCGTTGTGATGTCAGGATAACCAACGCCAAATGATGTACATCGAATTCCACGTTGATCAAGTAGTGCTTTGAACTCCGCAGCCGTTTTGCCAAACAAGTTTGAGATCTCAATATTAGTGATGCCCAGGGACTTGATAGTGTCCAAGGTTGCGGCTACATCTTTTTGAAAGCTCTTTCGGTAAGTAAAGGAAACTATTCCAAGTTTTCCTTCAAGATCTTTCCATAAGCCCTGACCGAATGCGACACTAGTAACAACTGATAAAAGAGTGATAGTAATAATTTTTTTCATGTCTTTAAATTTTTGGAGCCCAACCTTTTTCATATTCGCGCCCCCATAATGCCTGCGCTTCTTTGTTATTTAAAATTTTTCCGCTAGCCGGATCACAATTCAAAACACTGTTTGTTCGAAGTGCGATGTTTCCAAGCTGAGGAAGTAGTGTCGACTTAAAGGAATCTTCAGGAAGAGATGTTTGCTTTGTGTTACCACGAATAGCTTCAACAAAATTAGTGAGGTGAGAAAAATCCAGTCGTTCAAACGGACTAACTTTATTAGATGCGTCCATAGGCGTATCATCTTTTACTTCCATTTTCACCGTACGATTATCTTTTTCATAAACGGTATAACTGTTCGCACCTGGATAGACTAATGAACCACCATCACCATAAAAAACTACACCTCGGTCTGTGCCTTCAGAACTTAGACGATTGCAACTTCTGCCTTCCCACGTGCAAGCGGTGTTGTTCGGAAACGTGAAGGTGATGGTTTGTGTATCTGGCGTCTGCCAGTCATCTTGAAATTGAAAACGGCCTCCAGCGGAAACAACAGTCTTAGGATAATCGACTCCGAGCCCCCACCGCATCACATCGATTTCGTGTGTACCATTATTTAAAGCTTCACCAGTGCCCCAGTTCCAGAACCAGTGCCAGTTGTAATGAACAAGGTTGTCGCGATATTTCTTTCGCGGTGCAGGACCTTGCCATAAATCAAAATTCAAATTTGCAGGTGGATCAATTTCTTTTCCTGAACCTATAGACGCACGTTGATTGGTATACCATCCGCGAGCGAAATAAACGCGTCCGATTATTCCTTGATGAAGTTTATTCATCGCATCCACAACGTTCGAAAATGATCTGCGCTGATTTCCCATCTGCAAAATTTTGTTATGCTTCTTTTGCGCTTGTACAAGCCATTCTCCTTCCTGGGGATTATGACTAAAAGGTTTTTCGACGTATACATTTTTGCCTGCCTGCAGCCCCATGATGGCAGCAGGTGCATGCCAGTGATCAGGCGCTGCGATCACCAACGCATCCATATCTTTTTTCTCCAACATTTTTCGGATGTCAGAAAATCCTTCTGGTTTTTTGCCGGAAATTTTTGAGACGTTTTCAATAGTCTTTACCAAAACATTCTGATCGACATCACAAATGTATGCCACTTCCACATCCTGAAGTTTAGCAAATGATGATGCTAAAAATCCTCCGCGGCCATTTGTTCCCATAACACCAATTATAATTTTGTTGGCCGGTGATTCCGTAAAGGAAAATACAGACTTTGGAAGTAGCAATGCAGCAGAAGCTAAGCCTGTCTGATAGATGAAAGTCTTTCGGTTCATGACTACTCATTAAGGTGAGTTGTGAAAATAGTCATTGAACACGAACAATGAAAGAAGGGAAATGTGGAGGGTATAGAAACGGTGAGGGCGGATTAATTTTATTGATGAAGTATTTGCGTGTGAATAATTCCGTGGGCTGTAAGGGAATACATTCGTGATATTCGTCCATGCAGACCTTCTTCCGGAAGAAGTTAAACGATACTCAGAACTTTCTAGTCAAATAAAAAAAACGACAGTGTTGTCGTTTTTGCTTTCTTGAAAAATAAAGTCTTACGATTTTGGTTTTTCATCGAGTGACTCTTCCAGATCTTTTTTCACTTCACTCACGCCATTCTTGAATTCACGCACTCCCTTGCCAAGGCCTTTCATAAATTCTGGAATTTTCTTAGCGCCGAAAAAGACGAGAACAAAAAGTCCAATCACCAGCAATTCCTGCATGCCAACACCACCGAGAAACAACAATACTGTATTCATGATTTAATGCTTTTAAGGACAATGTTTAATAACAGCAAAAAAGTTACAACGAATTCAAAAAACTTTTTGCAACTACTGTCTGATTTTAGGTTAAGCCGTAGCATTTCACGCCAATTATCGTAACACTCGCTTCAACGTTTTATCAAGACGAAAACGAAGCAGCCATACCGGTGTATTTCGTATTAAGTCGTTGAGTCAACATTTTTTGAATTCAACTCGATTGTAATCGCATAAAGACGAAAGGTAAATTTGTTGTCCAATCAAACTATACAACCTATGCATCTCATATGTGATAAGCCATCGGGCTTGAAGGAAACTAAGACAGCAATTGTGGAGGTGAAATTATGGGAAGCTTTTATCCGTTACAATCGGCATAACCTGTATAACACCTTATCGGCCTACTCAATTGACAATGGCGAGGTACAAAAAGCGAAAGATGATTTTTCCACCATTTCGTTTCGCTTCATGGCAAGGGACTGGAATAATACTTTGCGTGATCTTTTGACTACGCACAATATTCCTGTTATCAAAGAGACTTTTCACGCAAAAGAGCGAGAAGTACTTGTTAATTGAATAATGTTGTACATCATAAGCAAAAAACCATTGGGCCGACCAGTGGTTTTTTTTTGAATGCTGGATGACTACTGACTCTCTTGAGTTGAAAAAGCGGAACGCACATCACTAAGCGTAACACCAAAAACTTTTTTGATTATTCCATTAAGTGCTCGGTCATCGCCATGGAAGTGCATAGTTGAATGTTTATGCATTATCGAATCCCCCGGTTGCAATGCCGCTGCTGGAGAAGATGTCTCCAGTTCGTAAAATGGCCCCATCGGTTTTGCACCAGGAGATGGAGGTCCGTCATTGTAAGCATTGATAGCATCTCCGCCAAATGGCTCTTGTTGAATCTCCCAAAATGAATTAACATAATCTGAAACACTGTTGGGTTTATTGTAGTGCACGATCGTCAAAATATGATTTGCATCATCGTAACTTCCCAACCATTCGGTAGCAACCTGTGGTGCAAGTCCGATCTTGCTTCTGAGCTTTCCATCTGCTTTGAAATAGACAATGTTGCCGCGCGTAACGAGTCTGTCTTTCGGCACATCCCCAAAGTAGCGATCGTTTACGTTAATCGAATCTGAAGAAATATTTTCGTTAACTGGCAAGAAGACTGTTACACTTGGCGAAGGATTAAACATTCCCAAAATCCAGATCGAGAGCATTCCGTGATCTTTAGTCCATTGCTCCGCTCCAGTATTTTGCAACGTGTTCACACTTTCATATCCAACCATGTCGATTGAGTCTGATAAAAATTCGCCAACCATGTTGCCAATGTCCGAACGTGAAAGCAATGCTATTTTTCTTTTTATCGAAAAGTCAAAAGTAGTTCCGATATAATTTGTCAGGCTGGACTTTTTCACAAATGAAACGCTTGAATCATTTTTCTCGATTACATCAAATGGATCGAGGTCAATGACGCGCGGCACGTGCCAATTCTCAAATGTAAATTCCTTGCCTTGTTCAAAATAAATTGAAAATTGTCCGCCCTCAGGACCGAGCCATAATCTGTCTTCACCGCCAAATGCGTTCATGTGATTTGAGGTGTCTCCAGATGCAAACGCCTCCTTGTTGATCCATCCAAAACTAAATCCTTCGTCTCCGTTAGCTGTGCTGGTCATTACCCTTCCCTGCAAAGAGGCAGATATCGCAATTTGCATTTTTGAATCTTCACTTTTCAGCACGACTATATCAACATAGCGTTTCAAAAATTCGACATCTGATAAAAAAGTTTTCTCAACATTCTTTTCTGTTACGTTACCGGATGGTAAACATGAGGTTAACAGAAAGAAGCAAAAAAAGTTGCGGTGCAATGTGTAGCGCATGTATTTCATTTTTTTGAATTTAAAATGAGTGCGGCAAAATGGCAACTGTCAGTTTTGAGGAAATGTGTTGATTTTTTCTACAGACAAATTACATTATCCCAGAGAGGATTTTTAAAATACAGAATTTCATGACGTTTCATAGATAGGTTAATGCAGCGATCGACAATTAGACTTGGATAAATCTTACGGCATGATTGTTCCGTATATAGAAGTATTTCCAACTTAACCTGTTTTATATATATGACAATCCTATATGCGGATGATGATGCGGAAGATCGGGAACTTATGTCGGAAGCGTTGGCTGAAGTTGATCCCGAGATTTCATGCGTGGTTGCCAGCCACGGTGAAGATGCATTGGAGATTTTGGAACAGTCGGATTCGTTACCAGATTTTATATTCCTTGATATCAATATGCCAGTGATGGATGGTAAACGTTGTTTACAGGAATTGAAAAAAGATAATCGGTATCGTCATATTCCCGTCATTATTTATTCTACAACATCAGACCAGGATGAAATTGGCGAATTCTATAATCTTGGTGCGTCAACAGTGATCAGGAAGCACGACAACTTTCAGAGAATGTGCTCGACATTGGAAGTATTTGTGAGACTCGTTCAAAGCGGATCTTAAAAACAAGACTGAAACGAAAACTAAAGGTTAGCCCAATGCGCTAACCTCTAGTTTTTTAAATTGTTTGTGACTGATAAGTTATTTTTGATCCAAAATTTTTTGATACTGCTTTTTGTAATCATCAAGCAGCTCGGGCTTTCGGGAACGGTCTGATTTCAGTGCACTCATCAAAAGATTGAGCGACTGTATTTTTGCAGCGATTTCATTTAGAAGTTTTGTTCTATCTGTTGCAGCCATGGATAAAATAATAAATGTTAAATTTCAGATAAATCTTGCGCCTGTCCAGCATCCAACCTACAAATAAAAAGAGTAAAACATGAAATACAGCAAATGCAAGTGACCCTATATAGTCACCGAAAATTGGTTGAAAAATATTTCTAAATAATCCAGTGTATCCATTTACTTCTCCGATTCTGATTAACAGATAAAGCTTCACCACAATCCCGGACAAGGCGTAAATTAATAATGGGTTTTTGCCAAAGAGCACAAACGGCCTTGTCAATAATTTAAATTCTTTCATTTCAACTATGAATAAGATCATGGCGAGAATCGACATCGCCAGACCTGTAGTATACAACACATAAGAACTACTCCAGATGGGTTTGTTAATCGGAAAATAAAAATTCCAACACAGGCTGACAAAAATTGCAATGAGTCCGATAAAAAATAAATGACTGATCATTTCATAACTATTCCCCTTTTCCCTGATGAATCTTCCCACCAAAAATCCAAAAACCACCGAGGCCACTGCTGGAATTGTGCTCAATAAACCTTCAGGATCGAAAGGGATGTTTTCATTGAGAAGAGTGCTCGTGTAACCTTTATACATGTGATTTTCTCCGATGAGCAATCGATCTAACTTCAGCACAGCATTACCTTCCAGCGTTAAATCACCAAAAATTAAAAGGATCGCCCAATATGCGAGCAGCAATCCACAAGCAAAAACAAATGCATGGAGTCTTTTGAAATAATGAACGATCAACGCTCCGCCCATATAAGCAAGGGCGATCCGCTGCAACACACCAAAAATTCTCAAGTTCTCTAACTTTTTAAAAACAAGCGCTTCGTCTTGCCACCGAAAAAATGGAAACCAATTCAAGAACAAACCGATTGCAAAAATCAAAAGAGTGCGAGTGAAAATTTTTTTCAATACCTCACTGTTGCCCATCTGTTCATATTTCACAATTGAAAAACTTAACGCATTGCCAACAGCGAATAGAAAAAATGGAAAAACTAAATCAGTAGGTGTACAACCATTCCACGGTGCATGTCGCAAAGGAGGATATACAAATTCCCAACTACCTGGTGTGTTGACCAGGATCATTCCGGCGATTGTCATTCCACGAAAGACGTCAAGCGAAAGAAAGCGTGATGACTTTTCAACTGTTGTTAATGTGTAAGGCCCGGCTGCGATTGTCTCCATTAGAATAAGATAGGAGCTAAAGATAAAAAGAAAACTGGGGAGTATTTAGTTACGGAGTTATCCGCGTCAACCGTTTTTTATCCACGAATACCGAGAGACTAACTTATGGAGCACAATCAATTTCGACTATCGATCTCCAATATTGACGTTTTTCAAAATATCAACTCCATTTTTATATCCGCTGTTTGAAAAGGCGAGTCTTCAACAGGAATGTATTTGAACCCGAATTTTTCATAAAGTTTCAGCGCCGATTTTAACTGATGATTAGAAAACAGCAAGACTTTAGTTGCCTTTAACTGCTTTGCTTTTTCCAGTGATTTTTCAATAAGTAATTGTCCGATACCTTTGCTCCGATAATCCGGAGCCACGGCCATTTTAACAAGTTCATAAACACCTTCATGTTCCTTTATCAACGCAGCGGACCCAACAATCTGGTTGCCAACTTGTGCAAGAAAAATTGCGCCGCCTGTATCAAGAATCATTTCCTTTGGATTATTTAGTATCGCCATGTCATGCTCTTCTTTCAGATGGAAAAGATCCAGCCATTCTTCATTGAGCGAACGGAAAATAGGTTGATACTTATCTTCGAATGAAATTATTTTAACCATCGGTTCGTGAACTCTGGCTGATGCAAATTCTATTTAAATTGATAATGTGGTGCCAAAGCAAGAGGTCGAAGTTAAGGATTTTTCAAATGCTGTTACTGAAGATGGTATTTGAAATGCGATGTTTCTCCGGTGCTTAATCACTGACGGTAGGAATAGGAACAGTGCGATTAGAACATTAAAGGATTGTCTGCAGAAATTTTTTTAATTCGGAATATTCATAGTCTTTGGTAAAAAAACGAAGTCGCCCTGCGTGGTCTAATTTTTCAAAAGTAACTTGTTCTCCATACGCAATTGTTGGAATCTGTTTAAGTAACGGATCCGCATCGAGAACTTTTAAAAAGTTATTGATCCGAATTCCCAGCATCGACAAATCCAGAAATAAATAATCAGGGACGTGTTTTTTAGATTGAATAAGGTCCAGAGCCTTTTGACTATCAAGTACGATCAAGACAATTATATTTTCAGAATATTCTCGTATAGCCTCCGAAAAAGCATTCTGATCATCGGGATCATCCGTGACAAGCAGGCAAGTCTTTACAGACATTGGATTAATATCTCAGGCCATGATTGGTTTTGAATGAAAGAAACGGTCGTAAAAAATTATACCAACAAACGGCCGGCATAAAATTTAAACAAACGTCGGCAGTGATAAATCGTAATATGTATTCACAGGACACTTTCAAAGATCTATTGACTAACATCGGAGTGAAACTTGCCGAGCTGCGCGAGAAAAAAGGACATTCTACGATCAAAGATTTCGTGATTGCTCATGACCTGCCGGAAATCCAATACTGGCGAATGGAAAAGGGGAAAACTAACATTACTCTAAAGTCATTGATGAAAATTCTAAATATTCACGATGTGAGTGTTGAAGATTTTTTTTGCATGATCCCCATTGATGAAGAGCGAATTGAAAACAAATGAGATCTTAAAAAATTACTTTGAAAATAAATTTTTTGTAGAGTCCATTCTACAAAACGGCTGTACATCATTTTTGATATTTTTGATCGCAATTTCCTTTTCAGCAATCAGTAACAGTTCTTGCTCGTTCAAGAATGTATTATGAGTTTCATTCACGGAAATTTTGAAACCAATGAGTGGACTTCGTTCAATCCACTTCTTTCCGATGCACCGATTCATAATCTTCCAATGAATTGACTTTTGATGAAAGTTTTTGGGTCGGCCACAAAAACAAAAACCGCCCATCCATACGAATTAAACGGTTTTGATTTCTTTTGTTTCTGTAGTTGTAGCCCCGGCAGACCAAATGTCGAACCAAGATTCCTTGAAGGTTTGAAAGTGCTTTATGAATTGTCGGGCTGTTTGTGATTTCTGCCTGAGTAGGCAATCAGAGAAGCTAACCTAACTCTGACTTGAACATTCACGATCTTCTAATTTCATTTTGAAGAGTGGTGTCTTTAACCGGCAGAGATTATTTGCCCCCTCGCCTCGACCTTCTTCTTTGATTAATTGCTGGTACCACTTGCAAAAAACTTAAGGAGCTTAATCCGTTTCTAAAACGCAGAAAATTAATGTTTCGCTTTAAAAACAACACAATAAGCTAGGTTTAACACAACATAATAAGCTAATTTACGTACAACATAATAAGCTAATAAAAGCCCAGGCAATTTAACATAAACGTACGATGGCAACTCCGTCTGAAAAGCTCGCTCAGTCTCTGGAGGTTTTGAAAGATCTTCAGAATGTTGATGGTGCAGCCGCTATTCGAGCTAGCAATATTTCGCGCACACATAGGGAACGATTGGTAAAGCATGGCTTCCTACAAGAGGTGATGAAAGGATGGTATATTCCAACAAGGCCAGACGAGCAACCTAGTGATAGCACCTCTTGGTATGCTTCCTTTTGGCGTTTTTGTAAAGTCTATCTGGAAGAGCGTTTCGGAAAAGAATGGTCACTTTCACCGGAGCAATCTATTTTAATCCACAGCGGAAACTGGACAGTGCCACAACAACTTCTTGTCCGTTCTCCGAAAGCACGAAACAAAGTTACTCCACTGCCTCACAACACTTCTCTTTTCGATGTGCGTTCGTCAGTTCCCGGACGTGGGGATAGAGAGGAAAAAGAAGGCATGCAGCTATTTTCATTGCCGGCAGCATTAATCTCTTCTTCCCCAGGATTCTTTACAAGCAATCCTACAGACAGTCGCACGGCTTTGTCTATAATCAAAGATGCTTCTGACATCCTTCCGAAACTACTCGATGGAGGACATACGGTAATTGCCGGCCGGCTTGCCGGTGCATTCCGCAATATCGGCAACGACCGAATTGCTGATGATATCATTAAGACCATGCAAAGTGCGGGCTATAATTCTCGTGAAAATGACCCGTTCGCAAACCGTGTTATTCACTCCGGAACAGGACGCGACAGATCGCCCTATGTCAATCGATTAAGGATGATGTGGTATACGATGAGAGAAACAGTTATTGCTCGCTTTCCAAAAGCACCTGGACTTCCAAAAGATAAAGCAGGTTTCCTAAAGCATGTTGCAGAAGTCTATGTGACAGATGCATACCATTCTTTGTCCATTGAAGGATACAGAGTAACCCCTGAATTAATCGAACGTGTGAGAAGCGGAACATGGAATCCAGAGTCAGATGGCAAAGACAAAGAACAGCGCGATGCGCTTGCCGCCAGAGGATACTGGCAGGCGTATCAGGCAGTGTTGAAAAGTCTTGATGGAATATTAGCTGGACAAAATCCCGGCAACATAGCTGATGCTGATCATGGAACATGGTATCGTGAATTGTTTGCGCCAAGCATATCTGTGGGGCTTTTAAAACCAAGCGACTTGGCCGGCTACAGGAACGGTCCAGTATACATACGGAGGTCAATGCATGTTCCGCTAAATAGAGATGCAGTGCGCGATGCCATGCCACCTTTTTTTGACTTGCTGAGAGAAGAGCAAGACCCAGCAGCACGTGTTGTACTCGGTCATTTCATTTTCGTTTACATTCATCCTTACATGGATGGACATGGTCG
>CBQWHS010000040.1:0-13571 GCA_967728665.1 uncultured Chryseosolibacter sp.
AAATTTATGCCATGAAAGATGCCACGGTGAAATATTCCACGGTGCAGAACTGGTATCCTGGTGATAAGGAAGGCAAAGGAGGCATTTACAATTTTGTGACTAAGCGAGGTCTGTGTGCAGGTGATGGTTCAAAGATTTCGTGGACACAAGTTGAAACTGGTTCGGCGATCACCTGGAAGTATCCATCTTGCATTTTGAAAGGCGATAATTCCTCCGGTGAATTTTATTCAGTTGCTGTAACGAATAATTACCAGCAAGCAGATACAGGAACGAAAATGATTCACATTGGAAAAAATACAAAGTCACGAATCGTTTCGAAAGGTATCTCTGCCGGGCACTCCCAGAATAGCTATCGCGGTCATGTTCAAATTATGAAGCGAGCCGAAGGCGCTCGTAATTTTTCGCAATGTGATTCTTTGCTGATGGGAGATCAATGCGGTGCCCACACGTTTCCTTACATAGACGTAGAAAATAAATCAGCCAAAGTTGAGCATGAGGCTACGACCAGTAAGATTGGGGAAGATCAGATTTTCTATTGCCTGCAGCGTGGCATCGATGAAGAATCCGCAGTAGCCTTGATCGTGAACGGTTATGCTAAAGAAGTGTTGAAGCAATTGCCGATGGAGTTCGCAGTAGAAGCGCAGAAGTTGCTGGCACTGACACTCGAAGGCAGCGTAGGGTAAGAATTTAAGTTGAATGTTTAGAGTTTGAAGTACAAAGTGAGAGTTCAACATGATAAACATTGACGATACAAGATCTAAAATCACCAATTAAAAATCATAAATCTTTATTAATGCTTTCGATTAAAAATTTACAGGCGAGGATTGAAGACAAGCAAATCTTGAACGGGATAAATCTTGAGATAAAAGCCGGAGAAGTTCACGCGATTATGGGACCGAATGGTTCTGGCAAAAGCACATTGGCATCTGTGCTTGCAGGCCGCGAGGAATATGAAGTGCTTGCTGGAGAAGTTGACTTCATGGGAAAAAATCTTCTAGAAATGGCTCCGGAAGACAGAGCACGCGAAGGCATTTTTCTAGCATTCCAATATCCGGTTGAGATCCCAGGCGTCAGCACAATTAACTTCATGAAGACTGCCGTAAACCAGATTCGTGAACATAAAGGACTACCTTCTCTTGATGCGGTTTCATTTCTTCAATTGATGAAAGAGAAAATGAAATTAGTAGAGATTGATCAGTCCCTTTTAAACCGCGCACTCAATGAAGGGTTTTCGGGTGGCGAGAAAAAGCGCAACGAAATATTTCAAATGGCGATGCTTGAACCAAAGTTGGCCATCCTTGATGAAACAGATTCAGGACTTGATATCGATGCCTTAAAAATTGTATCAAACGGCGTTAACAAGTTGCGTTCTAAAAATAACGCCGTGATTGTTGTTACTCATTATCAGCGCTTGTTGAATTATATCGTTCCTGATTTTGTGCACGTTCTTTACAAAGGGAAAATTGTTAAATCTGGTGGTAAAGAATTAGCGCTCGAACTCGAAGCAAAAGGATACGACTGGATAAAAGAGGCAACGGTTGCATAATCAAATTCAATGAACGCCATTACAACAGATAACATTAATACAAGGATTGCTTCGTCAATCGCTGAAACGATAAATTTGCAGAAACCTTCGAGGGCGGAGGCGTTTGAATCGTTTAAACAACTTGGACTTCCCGCTGCAAAGCATGAAGAGTATAAGTACACTCCTATCGCTAGAGTTTTAGAGAGAAATTTTTCTTTCACTCCATCGGCAGCTCCCGGCCCGTTGACGAACGTCGGTCAGTTTTTCATTCAAGGCCTTGAGGAAAATAGAATTGTAATTATTGATGGCGTGTTTTCGAAAGATCACTCGTCCGTTAGCGCTCCGGGAATAACTGTAAAAGATTTGGCGGATGCCATTAACGAAAATGATTTGAATGCTACCGAGTATTTTGGTCGGTTGGCAAATCAAAAGGATTCCATAACTGCGTGGAACAGTGCTGCGTGGACACATGGTTTTTTTATCTCCATCCCCGACAATACTGTTATTGAAAAACCAATCGTCATCTATCATATTGCGAACGGCACAGCGGGTGAAATAATTGCTGTGAATCGTAATCTTGTTGTTGTTGGAAAAAACAGCGAAGCCAGCATCATTGAAAAATTCAATTCAACTGGAAGTGCAAATCACTTTCTGAATCAGGTGTCTGAAGTCTTTGTAAATGAAAACGCATCCCTAGATTATTATACAATTCAAATTGATTCCAATAATCGTTATCAGCACTCGTTAACTGAGATCTATCAAAAAAACTCAAGTCGAGTAAATACCTTCACGTTCACGCTGGACGGAAAGTTTTATCGGAACAATCTTCATTTGTCACTCGATGGTGAAGGCATTGAATCGCATATGTACGGGCTGTACTTATTGTCCAATGAAATTCTTGCCGATAATCATACCGTTGTTGATCATAAGAAACCAAATTCTTATAGCAACGAGATGTACAAAGGAATTATGGACGACAGTTCAAAAGGTGTGTTTAACGGAAAAATATTTGTAAGGCCACAGGCACAAAAAACCAACGCGTTCCAAGCTAATCGCAATATTTTGCTTTCGGATAAAGCCACTGTTAATACAAAGCCTCAACTTGAAATTTGGGCTGACGATGTAAAATGTTCTCACGGCTGTACCACTGGTCAGCTGGATGAAGAAGCATTGTTCTACCTGCAAACACGCGGGATTAGCAAAGATACTTCTCGAGCTATGATGCTCTACGCTTTCGTTGCGGAACTGATTGAAAAAATCAAAAATCCTTTGATTAGGGAATATCTTGATCTCATAATCAGCGAACGGTTACACAAAAATTTTTGAAATGCTTTCAGAAATGAAAACGATATCGCCTGCAAAAATAGATGTTGAAAAAATTAGACAACAATTTCCGATTCTCCATCAGCAGGTAAATGGTCGTCCTTTGGTTTATTTTGATAATGCAGCCACAAATCAAAAACCAAAAAGGGTTATTGATGCCTTAGTAAATTACTATACTGGTTATAATGCCAACATTCATCGCGGCATTCACACACTTGCTGAAAAAGCAACAAAAGCGTATGAACAGACCCGACATACTCTGAAGAATTTTATCAATGCAAGGGAGGCAGAGGAAATAATTTTCACCCGCGGTGTAACCGAAAGCATTAATCTTGTTGCCGCCACCTATGGCCGCACTTTCGTTAATGAAGGTGATGAGATTATTATTTCAAATCTTGAACATCATTCGAACATTGTGCCGTGGCAATTTGTCTGCGAGGAGAAAAAAGCCAAGCTGAAAGTTATTCCAATCAATGAAAATGGCGAACTGAAACTTGACGCTTACAAGTCACTTCTAAATTCCAGAACGAAAATAGTTGCGGTAAATCACGCATCCAATAGCTTGGGGACGATAAATCCTATCAAGGAAATTATTCGCCTAGCACATGAAGTTGGTGCTATGGTATTAATCGATGGAGCACAAGCTGGAGCGCACCTTTATATTGATGTGCAAGCGCTTGATGCAGATTTCTATTGTCTCTCTTCTCATAAAATGTTTGGCCCTACAGGAACAGGAATTCTGTATGGGAAACGTGCCCTGTTAGAAAAGATGCCTCCGTATCATGGCGGTGGTGAAATGATCAAAGAGGTCACTTTCGAGAAAACCACATACAATGATATTCCTTATAAGTTTGAAGCTGGCACACCGAATATTGCAGATGTTGTTGCTTTTGATGAAGCCATAAGATTCATCAATGAATTAGGAAAAGAAAACATCGCCGCACACGAACACGACTTGTTGATTTATGCCACGGAAAAAATTTCAAAATTGAATGGCGTGAAAATAATCGGACAAGCGAAAGAAAAACTTGGCGTGCTTGCGTTCACCGTGAAAGGTATTCATCATTTTGATATCGGACAGATGCTTGATGCAAGAGGAATTGCTGTTCGTACTGGACATCATTGCACACAACCTTTGATGGAATGTCTGGGACTTGAAGGCACCATCCGTGCTTCATTCTCGGTGTATAACACTAAGGGCGAGGTAGATAATCTCGTTGACGCGCTTGAAAGAATCATAAACTTCATGAGTAAATAAAATTTTACTATGGAAAATGAAGGAAGAATTGCTGATCTGCATAACCGGGTGGTCAAACTCGAAAAAACTGTTTACAAATGACCATCAATCAAGTTCAAGATGAAATTATCAACGAATTCTCTCTACTCGATGGAGACATGGAGATGACAGTGTTTTACATCATGGAACTTGGACAAAAACTTGCTGACATGCCTGAGGCAGAAAAAACTGAAGAGAACATTGTCAAGGGATGCCAGTCAAAAGTTTGGATGACGGCAAGGATTGAAAATGACAAAATATATTTCGCAGCTGATAGCAACACTGCGATTACAAAAGGGCTGGTGAGTTTACTCATTCGTATTTTCAACGGCCATTCGCCCGATGATATTCTCAACGCTGACCTTTATTTCATGAGCAAAATTGGCATGGAACGCTTTATTGGAACACAACGTTCTAACGGTTTTGGAGCCATGATCAAACAGATGAAATTGTATGCATTGGCGTTCAAAACAAAATTGGAGTTAAAATGAGCGACTCAATAGAAGATTTACCGCAAACGGTTTCAGAGACAGGTACTACCGATTTAAAGGATAAAGTAGTTCAAGCTTTAAAATCAGTCTATGATCCGGAAATTCCTGTGGATGTTTTCGAACTCGGGCTTATTTATGAGATCAATGTATATCCAGTCAACAATGTTTACGTATTGATGACTCTAACTTCACCCTCCTGCCCTTCTGCGGAGGTGATTCCCGGCGAGATCGAACAAAAAATAAAAGCCATTGAAGGCATTAATGATGTGAAGGTGGAAGTTACCTTTGACCCGCCTTATTCGCAGGATATGATGAGTGAAGCAGCAAAACTGGAACTAGGGTTCATGTAGGAATGTTATTAGAGTGGATTCAATAAAATTGATAAGTCAAATAAATCATTCATTAAAAATATGTATCCCGAACAATTAGTAGCTCCCATGCGCAATGATCTTACCAGCGCTGGATTTACTGAACTTAAAACTCCCCAGGATGTCGAAAAGCAACTTGAAAACAAGGGCACAACATTGCTGGTGATTAATTCAGTTTGCGGATGTGCGGCTGGTGCTGCTCGTCCCGGTGTAAAGTGGGCCTTACAAAATTCCACTAAAAAGCCTGATCACCTGGCAACCGTTTTTGCTGGTGTCGATAAAGAAGCAGTTTCGAAGGCAAGAGAATTTACGTTGCCTTATCCACCGTCTTCGCCTGCGATTGCTTTGTTCAAAGATGGCGAACTTCTTCATTTTGTAGAAAGACATCACATCGAAGGTAGAAATGCACAAATGATCGGTGCTCACTTAGCCGAAGTCTTCGAAGAATATTGCTAGTCAAAAAGCATGAACATAATATTGAGAGGCCCGCGTGGGCCTTTTTTCATTTTGAGTCAATCATAAATGTCTTAAGCAAAGAAGCTGGAGTCTGGTTTTAGATAACTATCTTTAGTTACCTAGTGCCTGACTTTATGAAACTACATCTGAGTCTTTTCCTGTGCTTGATATCATTACCAGCTGCATTTGCCCAGTATTCGGTCGAATCCATTCCAAACACAAAAGTTACAACGGGCAGCTATGTCTCTGATCCCGATGGCATACTTAGCGCCATCACCGTTTATCAGATAGACTCCATCCTCCTGAATCTTGAACACACGAACACCGTTCAGGTAGCAGTTGTCGCTGTCAATTCGATTGGTGACAACGACCTGTTTGATTTTTCGCAAGCGCTGTTCAATCTCTGGGGCATCGGGCAAAAAGCAAACAACAATGGTTTATTAATCCTTCTCGTAAAAGACAGTCACCAAGTCCGATTCCACACAGGCGATGGTCTGGAGGGCACCATGCCCGATGCCACGTGCAAAAAAATACAGCGCGACTTTATGGTCCCTGAATTCAAGAATGGAAATTATGATGCGGGAATACTTGGTGGAGTTGTCGAAGTCAGCAAAATTCTGATGAATCCAGAATATGCGGCCGAATTAAATGCAGCAGAGAACACTTCCGTTAATTCTATCAGCGGCTACACAGGCTTCGTGATTTTGCTGTTAATTTTTGTTGCACCTGTCATCCTGATAACATACTTCATCAAAAAAAGCAACGGAGCATTTTTAGGCACGAACAACACTTCTCGCAATCCCTACAAAGAAATGAACATGACGCGGGGACGATGGCTGCTCATATCTGCAGGATTTCCAGCGTTGATTATTCTGTGCTTCGGTCTGATTGATAGGAGCGACTCAATAGGGTTTGCGTTCATTTCCATTTATTTCTACTATCTCGCAACGGTATTCTATCGTCTGTATCGGACGAAACAAGTGATAAATCGATTTAAAAATGCTGGTAACTATTACCAGATTGTCGAATTCTTACGGTCAACCCAGTGGTCCTGGTTTTTTATAGGATTGATTTTTCCTATTCCGTTTCTGCCATACTTCTTTTATCATCTTGCGAGGAAAACGATTTACAGAAATCATTCACGCAAATGCGCTGTATGCGAGGGGAACATGAAAAAATTAAGCGAACAGGATGATGATGCATTCTTGTCAAAAGCCCAAGTCATGGAAGAAACACTACGGTCTGTTGACTACGATGTGTGGCAATGCGAAAAGTGTTCTGCCACCGAAGAATGGAATTATCCGAATCGTAATTCAAAATACAAGGAATGCCCTGCATGTAAAACCCACGCATATTATTTGGTTGGTCGAAAGACAATTCAATCCGCAACTTATTCGCACAGTGGCAAAGGCGAAGAAACCCACACATGCAAATTCTGCGGTAAAACAAATAAATCAACCTACACAATTGCAAAACTTGTTCAGAGTACCTCAAGCAGTGGAAGTTCTTTCAGTAGTAGTAGTTCCTCAGGCGGAAGCTTTGGCGGTGGAAGTTCAAGTGGTGGAGGCGCAAGCAGCAGTTGGTAATCACAATTGAACGCCCACGGAATATCCAGGCCATACGGCAGAATTTTTTGAAAACAATTTTCCCGCTTCGATTACTCCCGAGCGGATATTAAAATCGCCAAGAACAACCTCGGGCTCGTACACGAAATAATTCAGGGATGCGCCAACAAAAAAATACATTCCGAATCTTGTCTTACCCCATTCCACATGTAATTTGTTTACAAGGTTAAAGTCTTTATCTAAAGACATTGTACGATTCAAATGCAAAAATGAAATGCCATACGTTATAACACGCCTTTCATTATTGGGATGTGGCATCGTTGTCCATTTGTTGTACAGCACTTTTTCGAAACCATAGCCGAAACTCCAGGTTTTATTAAATGGGTCGACTCCATATAGCAACATATTCTGATTAAAAATCTTATTCGAGTCGTGGTAAGGCATTTCCGATGCAACGATCCAGGAGCAGTTCAAACAATTTCCTGTTGTCACCTCCACATTGACCGGAAACATTTCGTTAACGAAAAATCGAAACAAGGATCCTTTCGATCCAAAATTAAGAAGTCCTATTGGCGTACCCATCCTGGTATATTCTTTCGACGGATTTCGATCAAAAAAATTAATCAGTCCGATTTGCTTACCGCGCAATCCACCACTAAAATTGATAAGACCAATCTGCAATCCGTCCATTGCTTTTGAAAAATTTAACAGGCCAATTTGAAAGCCGCGATCGGCAGCAGGAGGTGTCGACTTTTTTCCGTGAATCGCGGTAGCTTTGTTAATTAATCCAAGTTGCACACCAGACAGTGTTTCGCCGGTGTAATTAAAAAATGATGTGATTTGAAATCCACCGACTGACTCCATTGCAACGTTAAAGATTCCAGCGAGCATCACACCTTGCGCAGTGCCGCCCGCTGCGTTTCCAACGCCGGCAAATTGAAATCCGTTAAAGTCACCACCATCCACGTTTAGCATTCCGCTTACCTGGATTCCCCGTGAATTATTCAAGACATAGTTTAGAAGCCCAGCGAATTGGATTCCTTTATTGTTAACTTCAAAGTCATCGTTCAGTATCTTTCGCTCTTCAGAAATTGTCAGGTTGTAAAATGAATTTGGCCCGAGAATATTCGCGAAGCCAGCAATTTGAATTCCCGTCGAACTACGCAAGTGGCTGTTCGTAAAAAGGCCAACTTCGAAGATCTGGTTCCCTCCACTAAGACCGCTAAAAAGATTCAACGAAAATTTGTTATGATAAAAAGCACTCTGGATACCATTAGTGCTGATTCCTGGAAACAAACTTAGTTGTGCGGTCCTCCGGAACTCCCTGAATTTCTTTTGCTCCTGGGCACCCGCACGATATCTGGAGAGAGTCAGTAAGATGAGGACTGCCAGGCAAACCCGTGCAGTCATTTTTTTTATCTTTAGCCAAGTAAACGCCTGCCTTTTTATATTATTGCACTTTCGGGTTCAAGCCGATTAACAAAAATTAACAATTACGCCGTTACCTGAGGATGTGGAGATATCTGAAGTGGAGACAATTGATTACTTTTTATGGACTCAACCGATTAATAATGATTTCAAACTAACCTATATGCGCAAACTATTTTTCGGCATCATTCTTCTGGCAACATTTAACCTATCTGCACAGACAGCCTATAAAATTGATTTCCACGTTAAAGGTCTCAAAGACACGACTGCATATCTTGGATACTTTTACCAGGAAAAAACTTACGTTGCCGATACCGCCAAAGTAAATTCGACAGGTCATTTTTCATTTGATGGTACAAAGATTCTTCCACAAGGAATTTATTTCCTGGTTTTAGATAAATCCCGTGTATTCGATTTTGTTGTTGGAAACAATCAACGGTTTTCGTTGGAAACATCCACAGACGACTATATCAAGAATATGCTTGTGAAAGGAGACGAAGACAATCATTTGTTCTTCGAAAATATTTTTTATAACGAAAAAATACAGAAGGAAGCGGATCCCTATTTAAAAATTGTTAAGGACAGCACATTGAAAGAGGACGGGAAGAAAGCAGCTCGGGAAGCACTTACTGAAATCAATAAGAAAGTAACAAAGCACAGTGAAGAAATAATTAAACTATATCCAAACCTGCTGACTGTTCGATTCATGAACATTCACCGTCCGGTACAAATTCCTGAAGCACCGCGAAAAGCTAACGGCAACATTGATTCCACTTTTCAATTGAAATGGTATCGCCAACATTATTTCGATTTCTTCGACCTCAGTGATGAAGCCATGCTGCGAATGCCAAAAGTTTTTTATTGGGAAAAGGTTAAAGATTACCTCGATCGCCTGTATGTCCAGCAACCGGATTCTATTGCGAAAGCAGCTGACCAACTGATTAACATCGCCAAGAAAAATAAAGAAACATACAAATACCTTGTGTGGAACGTAACCGTAAATTATCAGAATCCCTCCATCATGGGTCTTGATGTTGTCTACGTTCACATGTATGACAAATACTTTGCAACGGGTGACATGGATTATTGGTTGGATAAGAAAACTCTCCAGAACATGAAGGAGTTTGCGGATAAAGTTCGTCTCGCAACAATCGGAACGATCGCTCCAAACATGATGATGCAGGATGACAAACTGCAACCGAAGTCCTTATACGATTTAAAAAATAAATACACGATTATATTTTTCTTCAAACCAACCTGCGGCCATTGTCGCGAAGAAACACCCAAGCTTCTAAATTTCTACAACACAAAACGAACGAAATACAACCTGGGCGTTTTTGCAGTAGCTACCGATACTTCAATGAAAGAAATGAAGGATTTCATTCGGGAATTTAAGACTCCATGGATCACGGTGAACGGACCTAGAACTTATTTGAAGGAACATTTTTCCAAGCAATACTATGCAGAGTTAACACCCACCGTTTATATCATTGACGAAAAGAAGAAAATAATTGCGAGAAAAATTGATGTCGAGCAGATCGATAATTTTCTTACTAATTACGAAGCGATGCTCAAGAAAAAACCATCATCTGGAGTGAAAAACCCCGGTTGATGACCAAAAGGTCATGTAAGTCCCCCTTGCAAATTAAAGCAACACAAAGAAAGACTTGAAAAACGGATCAAATACTGGTGAGCAGGCATCCTTTCCAATGAGGCACTGAATGAATTCCCGCTAGTTCTTCGGGTGGATAAGTTCTATCTTGCAGCCCCAACCACAACTAGCGTCATGATTAACAAAGTAATCTTTGTCTTTAAGCGTTTTGCCTGGTTTAAAAGGCTGAATGCAAAAATCACCTATGAACTCCTTGCCAAGAATATTCCCGAAAAGGAATGGCAGTTTATGAATTATGGCTACATGCCTGATTCGTCCGAGTGCAAATTAGAGTGCGATTCATCCGTCAGCCAACGTTATCCTCTTCAAATGTATCATTACCTGGCTTCAAAGGTATCTCTTACCGACAAAACTGTGCTCGAAGTTGGCAGCGGACGAGGCGGTGGTGCGAAGCATGTTGCGTCTTATTTCAAGCCCGTATCCTACACCGGTCTTGATCTTGCGCAAAATGCTGTGGACCTCGCAAACCAGATTCACCAATTGCCAAATCTCAAATTTGTGCAAGGCAGCGCAGAAGAAATTCCATTGCCAGATAAATCGGTCGACGTTGTGTTGAATGTTGAATCATGTCATGCTTATGGCTGCGTCGATAAGTTTTTGAAAGAAGTCGGGCGAGTATTGAAACCAGGTGGACATTTGTTGCTTGTTGATTTCCGTGGCGACCATAAAATCAACATCCTTCAATCGCAGTTAAAGATGTCCGGATTAAAAATTCTGAGTGAAGAAAATATTTCCAGTAACGTTATTCAATCAATTGAAGCCGAGAACGATGTTAAGACGGAACGAATTCGCAGACTGTTTCCGAAACGCTGGCAGAAATTGTTTTCTGAATTCGCAGGTGTTGTCGGATCAAAATTTCACCTGACATTGAAAGACGGCTCACGACAATATTATCGTTACGTACTACAGAAACAGTAACCCAACATTTACAAGTTCGGAATCAGTTCTGTTGACCATCAAGTAATAGGCGCATTTCCTCGAGGTCGAGTTCGTACTCGATTTTTCGAAGAATCTCATCGCTCACACTGCTCTCTTTTCGAAGGTTCAGCAAGTGACTGCGTTCCATTCCCAGTAATGTGCGCTGAATTTTCTGCAACTCTTCGATCTGCTCACCGCTTAATTTTTGAAATGTCGGATCCTTTTGAAGTCGTTGAATGCGGATCTCATATTTCGTCTTTATATGATTTAAAACTTCGTCATTCAGCAACGAATAGTTTTCTTCGATGTGTTCGATGATGGAAGAGGCAATCTTCATTCTCACGGCTTGCTCCACTTCTTCTTCTTTTCCATCACCCTTCACTTTCAGTAAACGAATTAGCGGACGAAGCGTGAGTCCCTGGAAAACAAGTGTTGCAAAAATGACGCAAAACGTAAGGAAGATAATGAGGTTCCGATGAGGAAATGGTTTTGATCCTTCAATTGTAAGCGGAAGAGCTAACGCTGCCGCAAGTGAGACCACACCACGCATGCCCGACCATGCAACGATGGTTGCCAACCTTATATTCGTTCCTTTTTCGCGTTCGCGAATAGATTTGAATAACCATCGTGGCACATATGTTCCGGGATAAACCCAAATTATTCGACCAATAATTACTGCAGCACTCACAATTGCTCCATACTTGATCAGCGTTGACGGTGGAATATCATTATTGATTTGTTCCCAGATGAATGGAAGTTGTGTTCCAATTAGAATGAAGATGATTCCATTCAAAATAAAAATTACCGTGTTCCACGTTCCGTTGGCCTGGAGTCGTGTATGCTGACTGAAAACTTCTGAAGAATTCCAGCTCATATATAGCCCACATGTTACTACGGCCAACACGCCTGAGATATGAATACTTTCTGCAAAAAGATAGACTATATATGGCGCGATAAATGTCATCGTGGTGTCTGTGGTGGCATTGTCCGGAGTGATCTTGTGGATCCATTTAAAGATCCATCCCATCGCCAGTCCCAAAACAATTCCACCAATTGCTACAATGAAAAACTGATAGGTGGCTTCCCAAAGACTAAACGCACCAGTGACTACTGCAGTGACCGCATATCGATACGCGATCAAACCAGTGGCATCGTTGACCAAACTTTCCCCTTCCAGAATTGTGGTGACGCGCTTCGGAATATTCAAACCTTTCGTTGAGGCTGCGGCTGCCACAGCATCGGGAGGCGAGATTATCGCGCCAAGCACGAATGCACCCGCCCACGAAAAATCTGGAATGAATGTGTGAGCAATCCACGCGACAGCACACGTAGTAAAGAGCACGCACCCAATCGCGAGAAGCGTTATCGGTCGCTTTGCAGCTTTGAAGTCGGGCCAGGATGTGCTCCATGCTGCCGCGTATAAAATTGGAGGCAGAAACACAAGGAACACCGTATCAGGAGTGAGGACAATTTGCGGAAGCCCCGGAAACAATCCAAAACCAATACCAGCAAGCACAAGCAAAATGGGATACGGAACTTTAATCAAATCCGTGATCTGCGCCAGTGCTGTAACCACCGCAAGTAAAATAATAACCGTAGCAACGTTTTGCATGCGGTCGAAAATCTAATGTTAAAAATTGAGGTTTAAAAACTAAACTTGCCAAGAAATTCTGAAAGATCTTCTTTCAATGTCCGATCGTTCCGAATATTCAGCGTATCTGTGATTAACGGATTTACCTTCACGTTTAGTTCATGCAGACGGAGATGCTGATTGATAAAAATAAATTCAAGATCCGGAATTAATTCTTTGAGGACGTCAAGGATGTCTATCACTTTTAAATTTCGATCAACAATATTGTAAACATCGCTTGGCAAATCTGCAGTCAATAAATTGTTGAGCGCCTTCGTTACCATCTCGACGTGAATAAATGTTCTCGACTGTTTTCCATCGCCCTGGATGGTTACCATCTTGTTAAAGTTCGCCTCAAATACAAACTTGTTAATGACGGCATCAAAGCGCATACTCTTGCTGTAGCCATATACGTTTCCACAGCGCATCAAATACGTTTCAATCTTTCCTGACTTAATAAGTCTTCGAACATGTTCCTCACCACGAAGTTTGGAAGCTGCGTAAAATGTCTGAGGGTCCGGAGGAGTATCTTCGTGTGCAGGAATTCTTGACGAACCATAAACTCCCGTGCTGCTCGTATAAATAAAACGCTTTACGTCACTTTCTTCGACAGCATAAACCAATTCAGCAGTACCCCAATGATTCACTTGTTCGTACATATGTGAATCCGCGTTCGCAAATGGAGTCGTCACCTTTGCAGCGAGGTGATATACAACATCGACACCTTTCAGTACTTTCTTCAACGCTCGTGAGTCTAACAGCTCACCTTTTATAAACGTAATTTTTTCATGCTTCTGAAGTCGCAATCCGAGAAAAACATTATAGTTGGGTCGACTTAAATTATCATAAATAATGATCTTGTCTACTTTCGGATTTAGCGCAAGCAAACTGACCAACTCAGTGCCGATATATCCGGCAC
>CBQWHS010000041.1:0-13566 GCA_967728665.1 uncultured Chryseosolibacter sp.
TGACATTCTTACATTTAAGAAACAATCAGATGCTGCATGTAATCTCTGCGTCCGCGCGGCAATCTTAAATTTAAAAAAAGACCCAGTTTTATTTCCCAAATCCGGCAGTTATTTGTTTTTTACTTACGACAAAGAAAAAGATCCAGTTATTAAGGGAGAAATTTCAGGCGAGGGGGACGCAAAAACAATTGTTGCTGACTTCAATAATTTGGATTCTAACGGCTTAAGTAATTCCTTCAAAGAAGAGATTAAATCGGAAACCGAAAATATTCAGCAGTTTTGGTCACGGCTTCAAGATTTAGCTGATCAGGGTCAAGTTGTTGTTGGAACTTATCCTGGGCATGTTTTCATGCTTGTTCCTGGTGGAATGATTAATGTTGTAAATAATCTTAAGCACACTAATGGTAAGACGATCATTGAGCCTTACAAGTCCAATCCGAATCTTGAAGAAGGCGATAAGTATGGCTTTTGTTTTACCGATGCGAGAGGAATTAACAAGGTTCCTCGCATTCTTGAATGTGGTGTAAACGTCAAGTCGAGCAATGCGCCGATTTATGCAAATATGGACTACAATGGTTCGACAACAAAAGTAAAATGGTTTCGATATATCAAATGACAATGCAAAAAATTCAATCCCTTTGCCTCTTAGCGGCAGTAATATTTTGCTTCTCAGCGAGATGCCAAATGGATATTAAATACCAACAGGCTTCTGAAGAATTGAATTTGAAACCCACAGCACTAAAGAAATTCGATAATCGAGTGCGATATTTAGGCAGAAGCAACAACCGGCTTTCAATTCAAACACTCGACTCAGGTATTCGTCCTTTGTTTTTTCTTTATGATGAGCGTTCTTCTGAGATAGAAAACGAGCCTGTTAAAGTAAAAATCGATAGCAAATTCCTTAGTATTATTCGGTATGGAGAGACTTTTGCGTTTTCAGGGTATTTTAATTTGCCTGAATACCCTGATGTGCCAATAGAGTCACTACCATTAAAGAATTTAGAATATCAAGAACTTTGGATACAAAATAGGGGTAAATCAATTAAGCTTGATAAGCTGCCTTTTCATTTTATTGATAAGTATTACCAATTAAAATTTTCCTCGTCCGGCGACTATCTGATCTGTAATCCATTTACAACTAGAACGGCTGGCTACGACTCAAAAGAAGATGGATTCTTCATCCTTTATAATCTAACCAACATCCAGGAGGGGGTGTCTAACAGGCGATTGGTTGAATGTGATGCTTGTATGAACACGTTCATATCCAACAATAAATTCATTTTCCAAAGAGAAATTCCTATTGGACATGGATTTGACGGAGTCCATCTTAATATATATCAAGCACCGCTTACAAACGTCAATGATACGATTCGAATAGCATCTGATATTGAGTTGCTTCTATTGTCCTCGGACGAAAAATATATTCTTGGGGCAAAGTATCTTTACGGAAGATGGACTGGCGTGATACTTGACATCAGAGCTAAAAAATTTCAATATTTAATTGGACGAGACTACTTATCACACAATTACTTTTATTCATCTGTTAAGAAAAAATTTGTGTTTGATTTTGGGGAGCAATTCGTTTATGTTGGAATGCCGAAAGTATTTCCATTTGATGCAATGAAAAGTCATTACCGATTCACTAAGAAGGAGGAAGACGTTCTATTTTGGAAAAAGTATGATCCGAATTCCGTTGGCAAGTAGCGTGGTCGAATTATTTTAATTGGTTGTCAGACTCAACCCGTACTGGACGATACGCGCTTAGTCATTCTGATGCTGAGTGCAACCAAGGAATCTGCGCCAACCGAACTATTTCAACAAGCCCCCGCTCAACCTGAGCAATTCCGTCTCAGCAAGTTTTGTATTATAGCGCGCTGCGATAAGGCGATTGTATGCATCAGCCAAACTTTGTTGTGCCGTACGAAGTTCAATGAATGTTGTGACGCCACGTTTGAAACTTTCTAATGCGATCGCCACATTCTCTTTGGCAAGACCTATCGTTTCCTCCTCCACCAATAAAATCTTTTTCGCATTATCGTAAGCAGTGTATGCGTTAATCAGACCGATGTTCACATTCGTTTTAAGCTGATCATACAAAATTGATTGGCGATCAACTTCAATTCGTGCAAGCTGATTCAGTCTGCGCGTGTTAAATCCATTGAGGATGGGAAGCGTGACTGTAAATCCGTAATTAAAACCTTTGCTCAAACTGTAGGTTGTACCAAACGGGTTGAGCAAAATAATATTGTCAATTTTCGAATAAGCATAAGCCGCGTTGAAATTCAGGAACGGAAGGTATTCACCGGCACGTTCCCTTTTTATCAGACTTGCAATATGAATGTTCTCGCGTCCGGCACGCAACGCAAAATTTGTATTCTCTACATTTTGCGAAATTTCTTCAGGCTTAAGATCAAGGTCGATCAGAATTGTATCGGACACTTCATAAACTCCTGGAAGTTGTAGTCCAACAAGTGCATTGAGCTGCTCTTTCAATTGGGCAATCGCTGACTGTTGTTGCAGAACTTGAGTGCGCTGGGCATTATAGTCAACTTTCGCCTGAAGCAATTCTGGTTTAATTCCAGTTCCAACTTGCAATTTTCTTTCGGCAAGTTTTACACGTTCTTCGCTCACAGCCATTTGCTCCTGGATTGCCTTGAGTTGTTGCTTTTGCCGAACGATATTATAATAATTTCCAATTACATCGGCGACTGTATTTACCATTTGGTTTTTTACGAGAAGTTCCCCTTGTGCCGCCAACGTTGCAACACGCTCACGTGTGGCGAACATTCTTGCGCCATCAAATAATAGCCAGTTTAATTGAACGGAGGCGTTTGTGTTATTTGATTTTGCATCTCCCTGTGTGTTGCGCGTTGCATCCGCAAACCGAAGTGTTTGATTGTTGTTATTCCATACCGTTGTTCCGGAGGCGTTGATCGTTGGCAGGTACGCGCCCCACGAATAATCTTTAGTTGTCTCCGAAGAAAAAGCCGCTGCTTTCGCCACCCGAACATCATAATTTTTTTCCAAGGCGAGGGCAATCACTTGCTCAAGTGTTACTTCTTGTGCAAATCCAGACTGACTAAAACAAAAGAAAATTAAAACAACAAAAAGTTTATGCTTCATAGATTAATTCCTTGTGAGGTGCTGATGGAGGAACTGGTGTTTCGTCTCCAAATTGAACGTGTTTACGTTGTCTAGATAAAAACGTATACATCGCGGGAATTACAAACAATGTTAGAATTAACGAAAACAAAATACCACCAACGATAACAATTCCCAATGGCTGACGACTCGTAGCTGCATCACCGAGAGATAACGCCAACGGCAATGAGCCTAGCGCCATCGCGAGACTGGTCATTAAGATTGGGCGAAGTCTCAACTTCGATGCTTCCATCACCGCATCAATTCGTTGCAATCCCTCTTCGCGTTTTTTATTTGCGAATTCGACAATCAAAATTCCATTCTTCGTTACAAGGCCAATGAGCATGATCATTCCAATTTGTGAAAAAATGTTAATCGTCTGCCCGAATAAATACAGAGAAATATAGGCCCCGCAGATAGCGAGTGGAACAGTGAACATGATCGTTAATGGATCAACAAAGCTTTCAAATTGGGCCGCCAGCACGAGATAAATTAATCCCAATGCAAGTATAAACGCGAAGGTTGTATTGCTTGAACTTTCCTGGTAATCGCGAGAGGTTCCGGATAAAGATGTACTGAATGTATCGTCCAACAACGAATCTGCAATTTCACGCATCGCCTTGACACCATCACCAATGGTCTTGCCAGGAGCCAAACCTGCAGAGATTGTGGCAGACTTATATCTATTGAAGTGATACAAAGACGGAGGTGTTGTTGATTCTTGCGTGGTGACAACGTTGTCAAGAGAGATCAACTGACCGGAACTGGAGCGCACGAACAAATTTTTTAAATCGTCCGGGTCGTCACGGTTCATTCGCGAGACTTGCCCCATTACCTGGTATTGTTTTCCATCCTTCGTAAAATATCCAAAACGCAAATTGCTATACGCCACTTGCAACGTTTGGGCTATTGCCTGAACGCTGATGCCAAGCTGCGCAGCTTTAAGGCGATTTATCTCTACTCTGAGTTCGGGCTTATTAAACTTCATATCAGAATCCACACCCTGCAACACCGGATTGCTGTTCGCGGCTTCGAGAAACCGCGGCAACATTTTTTGAAGTTTTTCAAAATCGTTGTTTTGAATTACGAATTGCACTGGCAACCCTCCACGCCTGTTTACTGAAATGGTTTGTTCCTGAATTGGAAATGACCTTCCCTCCGGAAAACGTCCAAGATTTCTACTGACCATATCAACAATTTGTTGTTGCGAACGGTTACGCTCTTTTGGATCCACCAACAACACGCGAACAAATCCGCTATTGGCTGAACCCGCTCCGCCGAAACCAGGAGAAGTAAATGACATCACGATTTTAGATTCCGGAACAGAGTCCATCACAAACTGTGTCACGCGTTGCACATAATCATCCATGTATTCATACGCGGTTCCTTCAGCGGCAGTCATTTGCAATCTGAATTGACTTCTGTCCTCCATCGGAGCTAATTCCGACTGAATATTTTTGGAGATAAACCAAACCGATGCGATACATAAAGCAATGATAACAATCGATACCCAGCGGACGCGCATAAACGCACCAAGCCAACGGGCGTATCCATTTTCAAGACCTCTGAAAAAAGGCTCTGTTGCATTATAAAACTTTGAATGCTTGTGATGTGATCGTGTAAGCTTCACACTCAACACGGGCGTGAGTGTAAGCGAAACGAAACACGAAACAAGCACTGCGCCTGCTACCACAACACCAAATTCTTTAAACAGTCGGCCCACAAATCCCTGGAGAAACAAAATTGGAAGGAACACGATTGCCAGTGTAATAGAAGTAGAAATTACCGCGAAGAAAATTTCTTTAGATCCTTCCTTTGCAGCCTGATATTTATTCATGCCGCCCTCAAGCTTCTTATAAATATTTTCGGTCACAACAATTCCATCATCCACAACGAGACCTGTCGCCAACACGATGCCAAGCATCGTCAATACGTTCACTGAGAACCCCAGTAAATACATAATGAAAAACGTTGCAATAAGAGAAACCGGAATATCAATCAATGGGCGAATGGCAATTAAAAAGTCGCGGAAGAACAGATAGATGATCAATACAACAAGCAAGAATGAAATTATCAGAGTTTCCTTTACTTCAGAAATTGAGCGCTTTATAAAAACTGTTTGATCAAGAGAAACCGCAAGCTTGATATCCTCCGGAACCTCTCGCTTAATATCTTCAAGACGTTTATAAAATTCATCCGCAATCTCAACATAGTTGGCGCCTGGCAGCGGGACAAGACCAAGCCCCACCATTGTTACATTGCTTTCGCGCATAACGGTCTCCTCATTTTCAGGCCCGAGAATGGCTTCGCCTATATCGCGCAAACGCAAATCTCCTTCAAGTCCGGATTTGATAATCACGTTTTCAAAATCCTCCTCGGTCACCAATCGTCCGAATGTTCGAACGGTCAGCTCAGTGCTATTGCCAGCAATTTTTCCTGAGGGTAATTCAACGTTCTCCTTATTAAGTGCTGTCTGAACGTCAAGCGGAGTAAGTCCGTGTGCGCTCAGTCTTGTTGGATCAAGCCAAATGCGCATCGCATATTTTCTTTCACCCCATACTTGCACACTACTTACACCTTTGATTGTTTGTAATCTTTCAACAAGCGTATTGTTTACATATTCTGTTAATTCCAGTGGATTTCGCGTGCCACTTTGAACCATTATTCCCAAAATCGATTCGCCGAAGCCATCAGACTTTGACACCACGGGTTGGGCGGTTAAGTCTTGTGGAAGAGAACGGAGCGCTTGTGAAACTTTGTCACGAACATCATTCGCAGCTGCCTCAAGATCAACGCCAAGTTCAAACTCAACACTGATATTGCTTGATCCAACACTTGAATTCGATGTAATGTTTTTTATGCCGGCAATACCATTGATAGTTTTTTCAAGCGGTTCAGTAATCTGTGACTCAATAATATCAGCATTGGCTCCCGCGTATTGAGTACGGACGTTTACGTTTGGCGGATCAATGACCGGATAGTCACGCACGCCTAGAAACGAATACCCGATTATCCCGAACAACACCAGGATAATGTTCATCACAAATGCAAATACAGGTCTTCGTAAACTTAATTCTGAAATGTTCATACTCTTTTATTTTAGATGCAGAGCAGACTAAAGTGATTTTAATCTCGTGATTTTTATTTTGGAATTCGGCCGGATGGCCATCAAACCTGTTGTGATAATTGTATCGCCAGCTTGCACACCTTTGAGGATCTGAACATAGGCTGAATCGCGGATACCTGTTTCTACAACAGCAAACTGAACGCTATCCCTTCTTAAAATAACAACTTGCTTATTGCGAATTGTGGGAATGATTGCTTGCGATGGGACAACAAGCGCGTTTGCATCTTTGCCTAGTTGCAAATTTATTTTTGCAAATACACCAGGAACAAGCTCTCTATCTTTCTCTTTCACAATTGCCTTCACCCGTAAGGTGCGCGTTGCCTGATCAACACTGTTATCCGTTGCCGTAACGGTGGCAGCATGATTCTTAAAACCTCCGTCCACCCGAAATGTGATAGAGTAGCCGCGGGAAATTTCTTTCGCATATTTTTCAGGAATCGAAAATTCAAGTTTTAATTGGTCTACCTGGCGAATTGTTGTGAGAATGTCTGAAGTGGATACAAACGCTCCGAGACTTACATTACGTAATCCAAGCGTGCCATCGTAAGGTGCGCGGATTTCGGTTTTAGATATTGAAATTTTTACTGACTCAATATCAGCGTGCAGGTTCTCTACATTCAGGGAACTCAAATCATAATCCTGCTGGCTGATGGCACTGATCTTTAACAGTTCGCGATTTCTTTCTTCAGTCTTTTCACTGATGAGCAACTGCACTTGAAGTTTTTTCAACTGTGCTTGAAGATCGCGATCAAACAGTTTGACAAGGATAGTACCTTTCTTTACGAACGCCCCTTCATTTACATTTAGCTCCACAATTCTACCGCCGACTTCTGCACGGATGGAAGTTTCCTCAAACGGCAGTAACGAACCCGGCACTTCGATCTGCTCACTAACCGAGGTTAGTTTAACAATGTAACCATCTACTGCTAACGGACCTTGTTGTCTCCGTTGCCCTGCTACAGGTTCTGCTTTTTTTGATTTACATGCGGATAAAGCGGCTATCAAAAACAGAAGAAGTAAAAAAGTTGGGCGATTAAAAATTCTCATAAGGTTTGGACTCTCTTGCTAACACGCTGGCCGGCGATCTGGTTCTGTGCTAATTCTATCTAAAAACTTCTTTCTAAAAATTTCTGATGCAACACAATCACCTGCTTCGTCACCAACTGCGTTTCATCGTTAACGATAATATAATCGGCTCGTTTCAACTTTTCATCTTCCGGCAATTGCTTTTCGACAATCGCTTTTATCTGTTCGACCGATCTATGCGAATCCCGTTTTCTTATACGTTCAATTCGCAAGTCAAGTGGAGTGTGAACAACGATAATTTTGTCCAATGCCTTATACGAACCCGCTTCATAAAGCAAAGCGGCTTCCTTCAGCACATAACTCGATTCACTTTTTTCACGCACCCAATTTTCATAATGAATTCCAACTCGTGGATGCACAAGGTTATTGAGTGCACGAAGCTTTTCTTCGTTGTTAAAAACATGATTCGAGAGGTATTCACGATTTAAAGCACCGTTGGAATGATAGGACAAATCACCGAATTCTTTTTTGATCGCGGATACGAGTATTCCATCGGTGGTCATAAGTTCTTTCGCATGGCTATCCGCATCATAAACAGGAATGCGCAAGGCGGAGAATATCTTACTGACGAGGCTTTTTCCAGAGCCAATGCCACCGGTAATGCCAATTTGTAACGGTTTGTGAATCATTACAACCTGATTCGAACGGAATCAATTTTTGTGATTTGCGTAAAAGGTGGGAGACCTTCAATCTTCGGCAAAATTACGGCCGCGCCTCGGGTGAAATTTTTCAGGTTCAGTACCGCGCGCGCAGAATCGAGATTCAAATTTTTCATTTTGCTTTCTGGAATAGACAGCACCACCGGCAGAAAACGTTTTTCAACAAAAGAAATAGTGGACGGCACATTGATCGCAGTTATCAATAGTGAGTCTTGAACAGTAACCATCTTTTCTACTTCAAAAGTTACAGACACCGTGGGCGGGTCACGTTTAATGACTTCGGAAGACGGAATAACAATTTCAACATCTTCGGAAAAATCCTCATCGATGTTTCGCTGTCTCAGCGTAAGCGCCACCGGATTTGAAAATTGTTTGATCAGTCTTTGCGGTCCTTCGAGAAAAACAGAATCCGGCAACAGTGTAACATGGCTTACGAGCCCGTAACCTTTTTTGAAATTCTTTGCGAGCGAGTCCATGACCAGTTTTACCCAACGTCCGGATTTCGCATCGAGGTCCAGGTAAATTGTATCCGTCAAGACAAAGTTGATTTCCAGTCCGTCAGCTTGTGATGAAAAGAATTTTGGCAATGTGCTTCCGACAATTTTTTTTGTTTCGGAAGGACGTTCGAGTGGGATTTCAAGTGGCGATACTTTCACGCCCGTACTGCGCTTGAATAAATCCCAGCCATTTCCGGTCACATTCATTCTCACCGCTTGCGGAAGCGATTTCACGGGAACGAAACTGCTATGATCGTATTCGAATAAAAGTGGAAAATTGAGATTGGTTGTGTAAGTTTTGTTGAGGGCGTTCAGAAACCAGAAGATTGTAGCAGTGAGTAAACACAATACAACGGCCCTCCAGTTTCTCCTGTTGAATCTTAAAATGTTCAGTATGGAATTAAACAATCGCCTCATTATATTTTCCCATTGGGAAACGACCGAGACTATTTTTTAGCAGTCGCAGCCTTGGTTGCCTCAAGTGAAATTGCCGATTTGTTAAAGCGGATTCTTGCACCTCTTTCCACTTCCAAAATAAATGTGTCGCCTTCCATTTCAGCAACGTAGCCATGCGCACCCCCGATGGTCACAACATAGTCTCCCTTTTTAATCTCCTCAACAAATTTCTTCGCGTCTTTGGCCTTCTTCTGCTGAGGGCGGATCATAAAGAAGTAAAAGATAAGGATGATGGCACCGAAGAATAGAAATTGGAAATAAGAACTCTGAGTTTGTGCCTGAAGTAAGATGGTGTACATAAACGTTTTTTAATTAGCCTTCAAAGGTATAGCATTTCTAAAAACTATACTCATGAAAAACGAAAAACCCGGTTTCAGCCGGGTTTATGTTGTGATGTTGATTTTCATTACTTTTTGACTGGTCCGTCTTCGGAGCCTTTCTCTTTCGGAGTTACCATGGCCTTAAAGCGAAGCACAGTTTGCTTTGGCCACGTGTTGGCCGTAACGGTCACAGTTTTATTCTGAATATTTGTCTTGCCGTTACTGTCAAATTTTGCTTTCACAAATCCAGTACCGCCAACAGGGATCGGCTCTTTGCTCCACTCAGGAACAGTGCATCCACAAGAACCTTGCGCGCTTTGAATAATCAATGGGGCCTGGCCAGTATTCTTAAATGCATACGTGTATTCAACAACCTGTCCTTCATTGATCGTTCCGAAGTCGTGGTCTATTTTGGCGAAACTAAATACTGGAAGCGGGCCTTCGGGCTTTTCTTCCTGAGGTTGTTCGGCAACTGGCGATGGCGTTATTGCACCAGCAGATTTTTTTCCTTCAAGTTCTTTCAATCTGCTCTCAAGTTCCGCAATCTTTTTTTCAGCATTGCGATCGTTACATGCGGTTAGTGCCGCAAGCAGGGCAACTACCAAAATTTTTGAAACTAATGATTTCATACTCGAACCGTATCTCCGTTTAAACTAATTCAGCTATTCTTTTTACTACCGCGAATTTGCTCCAAAAGTTCATCCACATCCTCCAAAAGTCTCTCGGCTTTATTCTTTGCCTCATCCACCACTTTTTGTCCTTGCGATTTCGCTTCAGACGTCAGCGGGGTTTCCTTTCCCGAAACAAAATCATCCACAAGATTTTGAAGCATCTTCCTGTACTTATCAAGCTGGAATGACAACTTTTCACGGGTGTTTGAGCCCTTATCCGGCGCATACAGAATTCCAAGAATTGCGCCCGCGGCCGCTCCAACTAAAAATGCCAACAGGGTATTTCCTCCTTTTTTGCTCATAAGCTTTCCAAAATTAGTGTCGGTTATTCTGCAAATTCAAAATTTTAACATTTTTTAACAAATCCTGACAGTACAGAGTTTCTACTTATTGTCAATCAGGCCTCGTCCGCTCTTCTTAATGTCGCCGGTTTCTTTCAGTTCCTTAGCAATCACATCCAGAATGCCGTTGATGAATTGCCGGCTCTTTGGTGTGCTATAATTTTTTGCCAGCTCTATATATTCATTGATGGTGACCTTCACGGGAATATTTGGAAAACTGATCAGCTCGGCGATGGACATTTCTAAAATAATACGATCCGTAAGAGGCAACCTGTCTACCTCCCAATTCCGTGTGTTATTTGCAATCAACGCCCTATGAACGGGTGAAAGGTTGGTTGCTGTGTCGAAAAGCTTTTCTATAAATTCTTTATCCTCATCCCAATTCAACGATAACATATGGAGTGTTAAAGGTTGGTTGCTGGCAGGATCGTATGACTTTATTGTTTTATCGACAAGGGCTTTAACAATCTCTTTATCCTCCGCCCAGCGAAGCACTTCTTCTTCGTAGTAATCGTTAATGATTGTTTTTCCGAAGACTACTTTTTTAAAGAGATAAGAAACAAACTTTCGTTGATCTTCGGCGGGAGGATTTTTCCTGTCAAGATACTGGAGATATTCGTTGTCCTGTCGAAACACATCGCGAAACCACACGCGAACCATCTCTACTTTATTCTGCCAATGACGTCCCAGTCGAAGCGCTTCCTTCTTCAACGGTTCACTGCTTCTCAATCCTTTGATCCACTGATTCGCTAAAAAGTTTTTGTGACTCACTTTTTTATCGGCTTCAGCGAGATCGGCAAAATTCGCCATCAGACTAAGGGAGCCAACGTAGTGATCGTAAATTTTTTCGACATCGGTAATGAGATTCTTGCGAAAAAAATCCGTGTCCTTCTTTACTTGTTTCTTGTAAAATACAAAGGCCTCGTTCACCGCTTTCTTGATCTTGGAATCTTCATGATCCACGGAGGTTTCGCCAGCCTGAAAGGCTTTTTCGAATGTTTTAATCGCGGTTTTCTTTTGCTGAATGAGCAGTGGTTTGTCCTGAACTTCCATGGAGTTCAGATCTGGAGCGAACGTTTCCGAAAAACTTTCGATACACAATTCGTAGCTGGCTTCTTTGCATTGTTGTAGCGCAAAAAGGCTTTGCATCACTTTAATTCGGAGACTCCTTCTATTCAGCATGTTAAAGAACTAACAAAAAGTTGTTAATGAAATTTACTAATCGTGCAAAAATAAGCATCCTGCCAGGTTATTACCTAACAGGATGCTTAATATGTTGAATAATTTGGCTTCTGGCTTAGCGCGACATCTTGATCCGGCCGATGTCGGCTATTCGTTTCTCTGATAACTTGATGGCAGCTTCCTGGCTGGATATTTTCTCGTTTTCAGCCAACGTCAGAATATCGAAACAAGTAGAATAAATTTTCTCTGCTTGTTGGAACACACGATTTCGGTTGTATCCCCCGAGGTATTCATTGTAAACGTTTATTAAACCTCCGGCATTGATTAAAAAGTCCGGAGCGTAAGTAATACTCTTGTCAAGCAACATATAGCCGTGCTTCACTTCGTCTCTTAATTGATTGTTTGCAGCGCCTGCAATAATGCTGCATTTCAAACGTGAAATTGTTTCATCATTAACGGTTGCTCCCATAGCGCATGGGGCGTAGATGTCTGAATCAAGATCATAGATCTCATCCTGGCCCACTGCCGTTGCACCAAATTGCTTCGCGATCGCCTTGACTTTTTCTTCAAACAAATCGGTGACGAATACTTTGGCTTTTTCTTTCACCAAATATTCTACCAGGTGCATTCCAACCTGACCCACGCCTTGAACAGCGACAGTTTTACCTGCAAGGCTATCTGAGCCATAAACTTTTTTTGCCGTTGCCTTCATTCCCATGTATACACCATACGCAGTCACAGGAGAAGGATCCCCACCACCGCCCATCGATTCAGGAAGACCCGTAACATGTTTTGTTTCCATGTTGATGTATTCCATATCAGACGTTTTCATGTTCACGTCTTCAGCAGTAATGTATTTTCCATTAAGACTGTTGACAAATTTTCCGAAGCGTCTTAGAAAAGCTTCAGTCTTCATTGTCTTTGCATCACCGATGATGACAGCCTTGCCGCCACCCAAATTAATTCCACTGATAGCAGCTTTGAAAGTCATGCCGCGGGACAAGCGAAGTACATCCGTGAGTGCCTCCTGCTCTGAAGAATAATTCCACATACGCGTTCCGCCAAGTGCTGGTCCAAGCACTGTGTTGTGAACAGCAATGATTGCTTTCAAACCAGTCGCCTGATCATTACAAAATACTACTTGCTCGTGACCCAACGTCGTGAGTGTACCGAAGATGCCACTCTCCGTTACTTTTTCGATTTCTTTAACTTCCATTCAAATGTGATTTACGTTTGATTGTTGTAGTTTAGCCGCCCTGATAAACAGATAAGGATGTACAAAATTAGCGCATTTCAAACGTTTGCATGAACCATTGATAGGATATTTCGTTTTAACAGGAATTGGCCAAATTTTGTAAAGAATTAATCACGAACATCAGGCGGTTTTTTTTGCGCATGATCGATTAAGAAGAACGCCAAAAAAACAACGGACAGGCACAACGCATGAAAGAACTTCGCTACCTCAACAAGTATTTGCTGAAATATAAGTGGCATCTTATCCTCGGCACCATCTTCGTAATCATCTCCAACATTTTTCAGGTTATCCCCGCGCAGCTTGTGCGCCATTCCATTGACTTGGTTGTCGACAACATTCGTGTTTACCAGTCGCTTGAAAAATTGGACATTCAATCTGATTTCTTCAAAGTGTTTGCTTTTGGGATTCTCGTGTATGCAGGATTAATCTTGCTAATGGCGTTGCTGCGTGGTGTGTTTCTTTACTTTGTTCGCCAAACGCTGATCGTTATGTCCAGACACATCGAATACGATTTGAAAAATGAAATCTTCGAACATTACCAGACATTACCACTAAGCTTTTACAGAAGAAACAACACTGGCGATTTGATGAACCGGATTTCGGAAGATGTCGGCCGCGTGAGAATGTATCTCGGCCCAGCCATCATGTATGGACTAACATTGTTCACCTTGTTTCTCATGGTTATTCCGATCATGTTTTCTGTCAACGCAACATTAACGTGGTATGCTTTAAGCCCCTTGCCGATTTTGTCGGTTAGCATTTTTTTAGTGAACAATAAAATGGAAAGGCGGTCGGAGGAAATTCAGAGAAGCCAATCAAAACTTTCAACGT
>CBQWHS010000042.1:0-13553 GCA_967728665.1 uncultured Chryseosolibacter sp.
AATATTTTCTCCACGGGATCCACGCATCGAGCTTCTTGTTGAATATGAAAAGGGCCAATCCAAGACAAGTGCCGATTACAAAGCTCGCAGGAAGCTCTTTTGTAGCTGCGGCAAGAGATGGAACTCTCGCAGTTTCGCTGTAGTGCAGATATACAAAGAATAGCATCGTGAGCAATCCTCCCGCAATGGCCACGATTAACAGGCTTCTAAGGCGTTCACTCATAACGGTTTCAACGAAGGGCGATCTTCTCATGACAACCTAAATTAAAAAAAATTACGTTGCTTAAAAGAAGACCGGCCTGGCGGTATTAAAGGTGATTAGTTTTCGATCGCGCGGATGGCGCGGCCATAATATGTTTCAGACGAAATTGATTTCGCTGCGGAACGATAAGCATCTTTCAAAACTGGGCTTCCTTTTTTTACTTGTGGAGCTGCGCGCGTCAACACTTCAGTGATGTAATGATCAGAGTCGATTGCCTTCGTTGCATTAACAATGTTGATCACTTTAGCTTCGCTTAAACCTGGTTTGTCAAGAGCTTGTTGTAAAACTGTTGTGATGTAATGATCACTTCCCATATCGGCACAGGCGTCCAGTAACTTATTAAATTGTTCATCTGAGATATCCTGACGATTGAGAAGCGTTCGAAGTACATCCGAGCGATAATGATCGGACTCAATCGACTTGCTCACATCCAGCACTAACTTAAGATTATCGTCCGTCAACTTATTGTTGAGAAGATGATTGATCACCTGTGTGATGTAATGATCGCTTTCAATATCTTTTACAGACTCAATCACCTTCTGGTATGAAGTATTGGACAACCCCGGTTTGTCTAACGCTTTTGTTAAGATGACCGTCTTGTAATGATCCGACTCAATTGTTCCGGTGGTGGTAATCATTTCCGCAATAACGGGATCGGTTAAATTATTTTGCTTCAATAATGTTGACAACACTTCACTGATGTAATGATCACTTTCGATTTGACTTGTCGCCTGCATAATTATTTTCACGTTATCGAGCGAAGCTGGCGCTTGATCAAGTGCCGATTGAATAACGACTGTCTTGTAGTGATCTGATTCGATTTTTTTGGTAGCGTTGAAGAGCGCAGTAGTTGCCTCCTTGTTGGCCATAAATTTTGAAATATTGCCTTGCAAAAACGTGCTCAAATAATGATCCGAATCAACCTCATCGGCAAGCACATTAGCAATCGAAGCATAATCTTTCACCTGCACAGGTTGTTTCATCAATAAGTTTGCATAGTGAGATTTCACATGGTCACTCTCAATTTCCTTGATTTCATCAAGCACTCCGGTTACCCCGCTTTTTTTAAAAATTCTATTTACGCGACTTTCTGCTCCGAGAGTTGTATTCCGCACAATCTCCGGGAGGATCTCACTCAGCCACTCTTTCCCGTTCGGCTCCCAAGGCATCTTTGTACGGCTTTCATAATATTCTTTTTTCATCTTGCCGCCACCAAGAGCCTCGATAACGATCGTGCGCTTACTTCCGAATACAGTTTTGTTGATCTCCAGATATCCGTCATCGGAAATACTCTTTAAGTCTTTGTCATCATCGGTCAACTCGATTCGCCCCCGCATTTCAATATTAAAATCTGTCAAGCCGGTGGACGTCCGCCAGCGTGTTGTCCCATTTCCATCGTTTATGATCGTGCTGCTGCTGCTGGAATTGCTTGAGGCTTGCTGTTTGGAGAAGGATGGTTGAAAAATGAAGACCAGTATTGCCAGGCTCATAACAACTATCAAATTGCGCGTTTTCATGTGTTTTAGTTTTAACTCTTGCCCATTTATACGCTGCAAGTATGCTTATCGGATTGGGTCACGAAAGGGTATTGTATTGAAGTGTAAAATGTGTGTATCGAGTTGTTGTTTCAGCGCGCCTTTGAACTAACTCTCAACGCCTTCAGGCTTGGCAATTCGCCACTGGTGTATTTGCCTTGTGCCACTCCCGAAAGTGATATATTTTACCAGCTTAACCTAAACCTCGTTATGAAGAAATTGTACTCCACGGTCAGCAGAAGATTTCTGCTCGCGATGGCGCTCAGTTGTCCAATACTTGCATGGTCTCAGCAATTTCCACAACCTCAACCTGAGGAAAAGGAACTTGCTCCTGTTTCGAAAACGTATGCGATTATGAATGCAACGGTGATGCAAGGTCCTGGCCGAAAACTCGAGCAGGCAACAGTTGTTGTTAAAGACGGATTGATTCTGTCCGTTGGAAAAAATATCTCTGTTCCTCCGGAGGCAGTAATTATTAAAGGCGACAGTCTGCATGTCTACGCTGGATTTATCGATGGGCTGTCCCGCGTTGGTGTGACAAAACCAAAAGAGGAGCCCAATCGAGAGCGCCCGAAAGATCCTGGTAACCCGGCACCCGAACTTGCAGGTATAACTCCACAAGTCGATGTGCGTGCTTCGCTGAATCCGGCGGATAAGTCACTGGAAGATTTGCGAGCCATTGGATTTACGACTGCGCAGGTTGTTCCATATGGGCCGATGCTGCCCGGAAGTGGCTCAGTGATTTTGTTGTCGGGAAAAACTACAGACGGAATGGTTCTCATCAGTAAGTCTGTTTTGTTTTCAGAACTTGTGGGTCCGCAACGTATTTATCCCAATACAATTCTTGCTGTGATGGCAAAGTGGCGCGAGCTTTATCGCCAGGCATTGCAAGCGAAAAATTACGAGGCCATGTATGTGGCTAACAGAACGGGGTTGGCTCGTCCGGCAACAGATAGGATATTGGAAGCATTCTATCCGGTCATTGATAAAAAACTTCCGGTTCTTTTTGAAGCCGATAAATTTCTTGAAACACAACGGGCCTTCACATTACAAAATGACCTGGGCTTTAATATTATGCTTGGCGATTTGAAGGAAGGGTGGGACGCGATTCCAAAAATTAAATCCTCAGGAGCGAAAGTATTTTTGAGTCTTGACCTGCCGGAAGAGAAAAAGGACGAGAAGAAAGACGCTAAAGATAAAAAGCCAGAAGCTAAAAAAGAGGAGCCTAATGGAATGACTGCTGCCGAAAAGGAAGCATTGGAAAAAAGAAAAGCTGAGGCGGTTGCACAGTACACTTCGCAAGCCGCAACATTTCAAAAAGCAGGAGTCCCCTTTGGTTTCTCATCGCTTAGTGCAAAATCGACTGACATCCGGGCAAACCTTCGAAGAATAGTAAAAGCTGGATTGACGGAAGATCAAGCGTTGTCAGCGTTGACCGTAGCTCCAGCACAGATTTTAGGATTATCAGATCGATTGGGTACGGTTGACAATGGAAAAATTGCAAACCTGGTAGTAACTGACAAACCGTACTTCAACGAGAAATCAAATGTTCGTTTTGTATTTGTGGATGGTACGATGTACAAATACGAAGTGAAGCCGCCTCCAAAAGCTGATCCAAATGCAAAAGTTGATGTTGTGGGCACTTGGACTGTGATAACGGAGACGCCACAAAATAAATCCGAACAAAGCCTGACGATAAAAAAAGATGGAAGTAATTATGGAGGATCAATTTCGGGTGGAAAACTTCCTGAAGCGGTCACTCTTGAATCTGTTGATCTGAATGGAAATGTTTTGAAATACAGCTACACAGTGAACATGGGTGGACAGACCTTCAAAGTTGAAGCAGAAGTAACCGTGGAAGGAAATGCATTTAAAGGCAATGCAGCAGTTGGGCAATTCGGTACGTTTCCGGTGGAAGGAAAAAAAGACCCAAACCATTAATTAACAGATTATGAAAAAAATATTCTTAATAGTATTTACGCTTACCATCACCTTCGCGATTGCGCAAGTGGAGAAAGGTAATGTTCTGATAAAAGGAGGCACCGTCCTGACAATTACGAAAGGAAACCTCGAGGCCACAGATGTACTCGTGACTGACGGGAAAATTGTTCAGATAGGAAAAAATTTGTCAGCACCCGGAACACACAAAGTTATTGATGCCACGGGTATGTTTGTGATGCCAGGAATTATTGACGCACATTCACATGCAGGATTGGATGCGATCAATGAAGCCACGAGTCCGGTAACAGCAGAAGTAAATACCGGTGATGTATTAAATCCGTTTTTAATGAGTTTATATCGCGCACTTGGTGGCGGGGTCACTACAATTCATGCGATGCACGGATCTGCGAATGCTATCGGTGGCCAATGCGAGACTATTAAACTTCGCTATGGTGTCAAAGATCCTGAGCAATTGCGATTTGAAAATGCGCCTCGCACAATCAAGTTTGCGCTCGGCGAAAATCCAACCCGCGTTCATGGCAGTGGTGGTATTGTTCCAAAAACCAGGATGGGAGTTGAATTTGTAATTCGCCAGGCATTCTCCCAGGCTAGAGAATACACCGAGGCTTGGGACACTTACAACAAACAAAAATCTGTTAAGGGATTTCGTGGCGCACCTCCGGCATACAACATGCGTCTCGAAACACTTGCCGAGATTCTGAAAGGAAACATTATTGTTCATTGTCACAGCTATCGCGCAGATGAATTGCAAATGATGTTGAAGGTATGTAAGGATTTTGGCGTGAAGAGATTAGTATTTCAACACGTCAATGAAGGATTTAAAGTGGCGCCCGAAATTGCCGCGCAAGGTGCTATGGCTTCTGTGTTCTCGGATTGGTGGGCTTACAAACTCGAAGTTTATTATTCGACAGCGTACAACGCAGCAATTCTTGCCAGGAACGGTGTTGTTACGTCAATCAATTCTGACGACCCTGAGTTAATGCGACACCTTTATCACGAGGCTGCAAAAACCCAGAAATACGGAAGCCTTTCAGATGATGAAGCGTTGTCGTTGATCACGTTGAATCCAGCAAAACAATTAGGTGTCGAGAATCGTGTTGGCTCAATTGAAATCGGAAAAGATGGAGACTTCGCGATCTTCAGTAAACATCCGTTATCAATTTATGCCGTGCCCATGCTGACATTGGTGGACGGCATTGTTCGTTTTGACAGAAATAAAGATGCCGATGATATGCGCATTGTTGTTGATCCAAAACAAGCAATTGAAACCACATTCATATCTGACAGCCACGAGCACGTTGACAATTGCATGGCGGGTGCAGAAGATAACTTTGAAAAATTGTTTGGTTTAAACGAGAAAGAACAATGAGAACGATTAAAAATATTTTTACACTGGTGCTGATGTGTTTCGTGCTCACAGCACACGCGCAAAATCCGAAAGGCAAAAGCGGAACATTTGCGCTGACAAATGCCTCGATCGAAACTGTAACAAAGGGTGTAATCACAAACGGAACGATTATTATCCGCAATGGAAAAATTGAAGCTGTCGGAACAAACATCCAGGTCCCGCAAGATGCTGAAGTTATTGACTGCTCAGGGAAATGGATCTACCCGGGAATGATCGAGAGTGGTTCAAAGCTTGGACTATTCGAAATTGGTCAGATCGCTCAGGCGAGTGACGTGAATGAATTGGGCGATGTGATTCCGCAGATGAAGGCGATGACTGCAATCAATCCCAACGCAACTGCCATTCCTGTAACGCGAATCAGTGGAGTAACAACTTCACTTGTAGTCCCTGAAGGAGATTTGTTTTCCGGAACAGCTGCCCTGGTAAACTTGCACGGGTATACACCGGATCAGATGTTCGCTGGCTTCGAGGCTGTCGTGTTAAATTATCCACGTACTGGAAGAAACGGTTTTTTTGACCGTAGAACTGATGAGGAGGTGAAGAAGGCGGCAGAGAAAGCAATAGCGCGATTGAATGATGTTTGGGACCGCGCGGTTCAATATCACAAAATTGATTCGGCAACGAAAGGAAAGACAACGTACTATCCCGAAATGCAGGCATTGCTTCCGGTGGTTCGCGGACAAATGACGTTGATGGTAAACGTTAATGAAGCAAAAGAAATTCTCGCTGCGATCAAGTGGGTGAAGGAAAAGAAAATCTCCAAAGTGATTTTCAGTGGTGTAGCAGAAGGTTGGCGCGTGGCTGATGAATTGGCAAAAGCGAATATACCCGTGCTCGCTGGGCCAATTCTTGAATTGCCAACACGTGACTATGACCGATATGACAAAGCATATGCAAATCCGGGTTTGATGAAAAAAGCAGGAGTGAAGGTTGCGTTGAAAACTGATGACGGAAATCTCAATTATCGCAACTTACCTTATCACGCAGGGTTTGCTGCCGCCTATGGCATGGGCCGTGAAGAAGCTCTTCGATCGATCACGATTGTGCCAGCTGAAATTTTCGGCGTGGCGGATAAATTAGGTTCGATCGAACAAGGGAAAATTGCGAATCTGTTTGTTTGCACTGGCGATCCATTTGAACCAAAAACTCAAGTGACAGATGTTTTTGTTGGAGGATGGAAAATGCCGATGGTGAGTAGGCAAACTTTGTTGTACGATGAATTTCTTCAGCGCGATCCTGGTGTAACAAAATAAACAAGAGCTCAATTAACTTGGAAAGCCGCGGAAGTTTCTGCGGCTTTTTTGTTATTTTAAGACATGCCTTCCCGTCAGAAATTTCAAAGACTAAATGAACTTCGCATAAAGCGCCTTGAGATTTCCCGCGCAATTAAAGATTTGATTTTTATTTCTCTTGGAGTTTGTTCCGCTGCATTTGGATTAAGTGGTTTTTTATTGCCCAATGGATTTCTCGATGGTGGTGTTGTCGGAATTTCATTGTTGACAAATGCGTTAACACACATTGACCTTTCATACTTACTCGTCATTATTAATATTCCATTCATTGTTATTGGGTATACACAAGTTTCAAAAGTATTTGCGATTAAAACTCTTGTGGCAATTGTTGCTTTGGCTGCCGTGCTGGAGTTAATTCAATTTCCGATGATCACTAGTGATAAGCTCCTTATTTCGTTTTTCGGTGGATTTTTTCTAGGCCTTGGAATCGGTTTGTCAATTCGTGGTGGCTGCGTTATTGATGGAACCGAAATCCTCGCGATTTATACAAATCGTAAAACTTCGTTGAAGGTTGGTGATTTTATTTTGTTACTGAATATCGTCATCTTTTCAGTCGCCGCATATTTATTAGATGTTGAGACAGCGCTGTATGCCATCCTGACTTATCTCGTTGCGTCCAAAACGGTTGACTTTGTCGTGAATGGCATTGAAGAATACATAAGCGTTATAATTGTTTCAAAGAAGAGCGCGGAAATCAAACAAGCCATCATTGACAACATGGGGAGGGGTGTTACGGTTTTTAAAGGTCAAAGCGGTTTTGGCAAGCAAGGACATCGCGACAGTGATATCGACATTTTATATTCAGTAATCACACGCCTGGAGTTGCAACGGCTGAAAACTGAAATTGCCAAAATAGATGAAGAAGCTTTTGTTGTGGAGAATAGTGTGAACGACATCAAAGGTGGAATGATCAAGAAACGCCCGCTTCACGATTAACTTAGTCTGCGCCGATCCATTTACGGAAATCCGGAGCTGTTTCCTTACTAACGTGAACTTCCTCTTTCATTTCTGGTTTTAGAAAAACACGGATCTTTCCATTTTCCGGCTTGAATTTTTCTATCGCTTTAATGTTTGCCAGGTATTTTCGGTTGATTCGAAAAAATTTATTTCTATTGAACGTCTCTTCAAGTTCTCCAATGTTTTTATCAACAATATATTGATTGCCAGAAAAATCTTTTACAAAAACGATTCGATGTTCCGTAAAGAAAAAGGCAATGTCATCGAGTGTTAAGGTTAAAAAATCGGTTCCTTTTTTAACCACGATGCGGTCTCGAACCGGTTGATTTTGTTGGGAAATAATTTTTAGGATATTATCCTGTATGAAGTGTTGTTCAAGGCTCTTTAATTTTGAAAGCGACCGTCTCAGTTTTTCCTCCGTAATCGGCTTTAATAAATAATCAATTGAGTTGAATTCGAAACTTTCAAGTACGTATTTGTCGAATGCTGTCGTAAAGATCACCGGAAATTTCACTACAAATTTTCGGAAAATCTCGAAAGAATGATCATCCGATAGTTGAATGTCCATAAATGCCACGTCCGGCGATGGATGGGTATTAAGCCAGTTTACGGTTTCTTTCACACTTCCCAGTTTGGCAATTATTGAAATGGAACTATCCATAGCCATGAGCAAGCTTTCCAATTTTGCTTGTGCTAATAATTCGTCTTCAATAATAATTACACGCATGATTAATGTTTTATAGAGATCAACGGCAACCGAACTTGAAACAACTCATTCATTTTTCCCGACGTGATATTTTTTCCGGTAATTATTCTAAAACGTTCATCCAGATTTTTCAAACCAATTTTAGATGAATGTTGAAGATTTTTCTTCGATCGAAGTTTATTGCTGATGATCAAATGATCTTCTTTTAAATCGATATCAACCTGTAAAGGAAATTGCTCGGAAATTTCATTGTGCTTCACTGCATTCTCCAAAGCGACAAAAACCGATGTTGGTGGAATAAGAAAGCTTTTTTCTAATGATCCGTTAAAATGTTTTTTAAAATGCAACGCGTTGCCAAATCGAAGGTCAAGCAGTTCGGTGTATTTGTGTGTAAATTCTAATTCGTCTGCAAGCAAAACCAATGTTTGTTCCTTTTGGCTGAGGATATAACGATACACTTCCGCCAGGTTTTCGGTGAACAGCATCGCCTTTCGCGTGTCTTTGCCAATGAGATAGGAGAGACTGTTTAAGGAATTAAACATGAAATGCGGATCGATTTGATTTTTCAACGCAGCAAGTTCTGCCTCTGCTTTCGCTTTTGAAAGCTCAGCATTTTTAACTTGTTCGCTTTGTTGCTCTTTTACCATAAACACTGTTTCGTAGACATGTGTTACAAATAAAACGCAAATCACGTTGATCAAAACTACAAGCTCAATGGCGTCCCAATTTGTCTTTTCAAAGCCCGCAATACGATACCATCCGCAGAGCATCGCAACTGTTAATGGTGATGTATAAAACACATTGTTTAAGAGGAGAAGAATTAATTTCTCACTCGGCTTATCAAACCAGGTGAAACGTTTTCGAGTGCGGAATAAGAGATAGCGATTGCCCTCCCAAATCAGACCAGCCAGGGCAATGAAATAAATGTAGCCGAACCAATAGATTGGTTGGTGGAAGTCCAACGATCCAAACAGTCCAGACACGTTAGAATTGATCACACCAAAAAATGGAATTCCAATCAGACGCATGAGCCTATCGTTCAACTTTACTTCGCCATGCTTTAAGTTTGGGTGATCCATCAGTCGGTTGACGTTCGTTTTTTTCCGTTTCGGTTACAAAGTTATTTTTTGTGTTTATAAAGTTCGCAAATTGGTTGAGTATTAATAACCCATGCAATTCATTCTTGTATTTGCCATGAGCTTGTCATTGTTGACTGATCAGGAACTTTCAGCAGAGCGCATCTCACGCAGCGCAACAATTTCGTTGAACGGTCCTGTTGATGAAGTGTTTCTCTTGTTTGGACCAATTCGCGAAAAGGATTGGGCTGACGGATGGAACCCTGAAATCGTTTATTCGACTTCAAATCTTGTGAAACAATATATGATGTTCCGAACGAAAGGCAGGACTGAATCGGAGCCGTTTTACAATTGGATTGTTACAACGTATAATAAAAAATCAAATTGAATACACGGTCTCCACGATCAATCGTGTTTGGTTTATCACAGTGAATTGTCGTGATGATAAAAAGCAAACTCTCGCAACAATCACGTACACGTATACAAGCTTAAACGAGGAAGGTGAACGACTTAACAAGGCTTCGTTGGAGAAGATGTTCGCTAATCAGCTGAAGGACTGGGAGCGGGCTATTAACTATTATCTGAAAACCGGAAACATTTTGAAGGAAACAAATTAACTACCATGACCATTAAAATTTATCGTCTTTCGATTTTAGCCCTGGCGCTAATTTATTTTAACACGACTAGCAGGCTTTTCGCGCAGTCACTGACACCGGAAGAGCAAACCGCAAGCCAGGAGAAATTAATTCGATTGGCGATCAAAATTAACTCTCCAGTTGACAGCGTCTGGTCTCGACTAAGCACAAAGAAAGGGATGGAAAAATTTTTTGCTCCGGAATGTATTTTCCAACCGGAAGTGATGAGTTTGTTCGAGGTTCATTTTAATCCGATGGGTCCTGTAGGCCAGAAAGGCGCAGAGAACAATCGGATTCTCGCCATCCAGGATAGGCAAATGATTTCATTTACATGGGATGCTCCACCAACTTTTCCCGAGATTCGAAAAAACAGAACCACAGTCGCCATTCGTCTTTATAAATCCAGGGAAAACGAAACGCTTGTAACGCTAACACAAGCCGGATGGGGACAAGGAAAGGATTGGGATGCTGTGCTGAAATATTTCGAACAAGCGTGGGGAGGATTTGTATTGCCAAATTTGAAATATAGTCTTGAAGTCAAACCCGTTGATTGGAGAGATTTTCCGAAAAACGTACCTCAAAATTTAAAACCCGCCGAGAAGATTTAACTTTATAACACCTAACCCCAAACGTAGCATTATGGAATTTAATATCTGGGCAGTTCTCGTTGCAGCACTGTCGACTTTTTTAATCGGAGGACTTTGGTATTCTCCAGCAGTTTTTGGCAAGGCATGGATGCGTGAAAACGGATTTACAGAAGAAAGCATGAAAGGCGCCAACATGGCCAAAATTTTCGGACTCGCTTTTTTTCTTGCACTCATCGCCTCGTTCAATTTGACAATGTTTATGGGCCCCGAAAATCGGCCAGAGATGGGAGCGTTGTGGGGATTCCTTGCAGGCTTCGGATGGGTGGCAACGTTCGTCGGAACACACTATTTGTTTGAACGAAGATCGTTCACGTTGTTTCTCATCAATGCCGGATATAGCATTGTATCGCTAACCGTTATGGGAGTAATATTAGCGGTCTGGAAATAATAAACGTGAACACAAAATTGCCGGATTAGCGTCTGGCAATTTTCTAATAGGGCTGAATAAGAACGTCCCGAGGTATTCAACTTGGCATGAAGGGCCCTGATCATTTCTGATGACAATTTTCTCTTCTTATTATTTCTTAACCAAAAGCACGGAGCGTTCCCTGAAAATAATTCTCAACCGGTGCCGTTAGCAAAGACAATAAAAGTTGCCATTTAAGGAACTGCTTTTTTTAAAGCGTTGGTTAACTATCTTTGATCAAATGAATTCAGGCCAGCAATATTATTTATCTGCTTTTGGTGAAGTGCTCCTTTACATCATTGGAGGTCTCTTGTTCATTTCGGTCACGCTTTTTGTTTCCCGGCTTTTGCGTCCGAACCGGCCGAATGAGCAAAAACTGGCAACATATGAAAGCGGGGAAGAGCCGATAAGTTCCGCCTGGACACAATTCAATATTCGCTTTTATATCATCGCACTAATTTTCTTGTTGTTCGAAATTGAAATCATTCTACTGTTTCCTTGGGCAACGGTTTTTTCGAAAAAAGAATTAATAGAGCAAACTAACGGTCGATGGGGATGGTTTGCTGTGATAGAGGCTGTCATTTTTATTATTGTATTAGCGCTTGGTCTAGCCTATGCATGGGCGAATGGTTTTCTAGATTGGATAAAACCATCACCCGAGCCAACCGAATACACATCGCCAGTACCTAAAAACTTGTACGATAAAATTAACTCTCAATACGATCAGCCGTCAACAAAACCACATTCATGAAAGGACTTCTTGATCAGCGATTCGAAAACGGAGGCTTCATCATTACGAAGCTTGAAGACCTCATCAATTGGGCGAGGTTATCATCCATGTTTCCAATGACGTTTGGGATTGCATGTTGTGCGATTGAATTCATGAGCACAGGAACAACGGTTTATGATATGGATCGTTTTGGAATGGCACCACGCGCGACTCCACGTCAATCTGATGTTATGATTGTCGCCGGAACAGTAACATTCAAGATGGCAGATCGAATTAAAAGACTTTACGAACAAATGGCAGAACCACGTTATGTGATTTCCATGGGATCATGTTCCAACTGCGGTGGCCCCTATTGGCAGCATGGCTACCATGTGGTGAAAGGCGTAGATAGAATCGTTCCTGTTGATATATATGTACCCGGTTGTCCTCCACGTCCTGAGGCGTTGATCGGAGGATTTTTAAAATTGCAGGAAAAAATTCGCAATGAAAGTCTTGTCGCTCCAAAAGCGGTTGAGAAACTTATGAATAAAGAAGCCGATGTTACCGTTTGACGATATTTTTTCGATTGTAAAGCCACATTGCGCTGCTTCAGAAGCGATGCCCGACTTGACGTCCACACCTGCAGCGATTAAAATTCATGCTGATGATTTAATTCCAGTAGCCACTACGCTGCATGCACATCCGCAGCTGTATTTCGACATGTTGTCGTGTATCACTGGAATTGACAACGGACCAGGGGCGAATACAATGGAAGTAGCTTACAATTTTTATTCAATTCCCTTCAACCATCATTTAATGGTGAAAGTTTCGATACCCAGAAATAGCCCTGAGGTCGATACCCTTACCAAAATTTACAAAACTGCTGACTGGCATGAGCGCGAGTTGTACGACATGTTTGGTATTCATGTAAAAGGCCACCATGACTTGAGAAGAATTCTCATGCCTGCAGATTGGAATGGTTTCCCCCTGCGGAAAGATTATAAACAACAAGCATATTATAGAGACATCAAACTCGATTACTAATTATCTAATGACCAATTCTCCAATGTAATGACTACGTCCACCGTCCAATACAAATATCATCCAGAGAACCTCAACTTGTCAGAGCCGAATAAGTTGAATCCGGAGAATTTGCGCTCGGAGGAAATGATCATTAACCTTGGCCCTCAGCATCCTTCCACACATGGTGTATTGCGATTAGAAGTGTTGATGGATGGTGAAGTTATAAGGCAAGTTGTTCCGCATATAGGTTATTTGCATCGTTGCTTTGAGAAACATGCCGAGAATCTTCCTTACAATCAAATTATTCCGTTTGTTGATCGACTCGATTATGTAGCTGCGATGAACTGTGAGCATGTGTATGCTTTAGGTGTTGAAAAAATGCTTGGCATCACAGAACAGATTCCAAAAAGAGTAGAGTTTGTTCGCGTTCTGATGGCGGAATTGAACAGGATTGGATCTCACTTTATCGCAATCGGAACGTATGGAATGGACATTGGCGCATTCACACCATTCTTTTGGTTGATGCGAGATCGTGAACACATTCTTCGAATGCTTGAGTGGGCAAGTGGTGCGCGACTGCTCTATAACTATATGTGGGTTGGCGGATTATTTTACGATTTGCCGGTAGGTTTTGAGAAACGATGCGAAGAATTCATCACGTACATCAAACCTAAACTGACAGAACTTGAGAATATTCTAATCAACAATAAAATTTTTATTAAACGCACGGCAAATGTCGGTGTGCTTCCGCTTGATCTGGCAATCAATTGTGGAGTGAGCGGACCATTACTCCGCGGCTCCGGTTTGCGTTTTGATTTAAGAAAAGTAGATGGATATTCTGTTTATCCCGAAATTGATTTTAATATTCCTATCGGGGAAGGAAAGATGGGAGCTGTTGGTGATTGTTGGGATCGGACTTTTGTTCGAATGCAAGA
>CBQWHS010000043.1:0-13486 GCA_967728665.1 uncultured Chryseosolibacter sp.
GTTGTCCTTCACTTGCTTTTCATCTCTCGCACCAACAAGGACACAAGCCATTGCGGGGCGATGTGCAGTCCAGTTGATCACCAACTGAGATAACGTAGCATTGTATGAGTCCGCGATTGGCTTAATGGAATCAAGCATCTTGTTGATCCTTTTGATATTTTCCGGCTTGTAATGTTTCGCCAAGGGCCGTGTGTCACCAGAACTGAATTGATGTTCTGGCTTGATCTTGCCAGTAAGAATTCCACGTTGAAGCGGACTATAGGGTAAAATACCAATGCCGAGTTTTAATGCTTGAGGAACCTGATCGTTTTCAATAACGCGATGAACCATGCTGTAGGGAATCTGATTTGAAACGATGTTGACAGTCTTCATCGCTTCTTCCACCTGGGCCGCAGAATAATTGCAAACTCCAGCGGCACGAACCTTTCCTTCTTTGATCAGCTCAGCGACAGCCTCCATTGTTTCAGAAATTGGAGTTGTGGAATCTGGCCAATGAATCTGGTACAAGTCGATGTAATCAGTTCGCAACCTTCGTAAGCTATCTTCACATTCTTTCTTCACTCTCTTTTTGCCGGAAAACTTATTCATCTTCACTGGCTTGTCATTTCGATCGAACGTATCAAAAAAGAATTCCCCTTCATCTGTTTCCCAATTCATTCCATACTTCGTGAGAATTTGATATCGATCACGCTGTACTCCTTGCATCCCCTTGCCAACGAGCTCTTCACTTTTTCCAAAACCATAAACCGGTGCAGTATCAATACTGGTTATGCCGAGATCATATGAAGCACGAATTGCCTTTAACGCATCACGCTCCTCCGCCCCTCCCCAAAGCCATCCACCGATAGCCCATGCGCCAAATGCCAAGGGCGTAACTTTTACATTTGAATTACCTAAAGTTCTTAGTTCCATAGTGCAAATTACTACTGACACTCGGACTTTATGGAGGCTTTCGCTCTAATTAAAAAATTAGACCACAAGAATTATTGGCCCATCATCACGAACGCACCCCAGAAGTAGGGCTCTTTATATTTAGTCATCAGTTGAAGCTGCGCGTCTTTGAAAGCTTTGCGTTTGTTTCCAGTCTTGATCCAATTGGTATAAAAATTTGTCATCAATTGTTGCGTAGCGGCATCATCAACTTTCCACAAGCTCATAACTAATGCTTCCGCACCAGCAACGAGGAATGCGCGCTGCAATCCATAAACACCTTCACCGGATTTCACTTCACCAAGACCAGTTTCACAAGCGCTCAGTATAATCAGGTTTGTACCCTCCAGGTTCAGGTTCATCGCTTCGTAGGCTGTAAGAATTCCATTGTCATTACTTTCAAGGTCAGGCATCGATGTTCCGCTTACCGTATTCGCTGCATTCGCGAGCATTAGCCCTGAACGTAATAATGGATTATCATTCGCATTTTCAAGATGAACCCCGAACGCCGAGCCATCCTGATCAACATCTTTTAAGAAATACCCATGCGTTGCAATGTGAACAAGTGATGGTGCTTTGATAGCCTTCAGGTTTGCTTCACTTGCTGTTTTTTGAATGAACTGATTTACCTGGTACGCCGAAGCTTTCAATAATTTGGAAACCGCTTCGATCTCAACCTTAGTACCCGGCAGCGCATTGATGCTTGAACCTCCATAATCCGGAAATCCAAGCAAGACTGCATTCTTCTTTGCGGGCACTTTCTTCTTGGACTTTATCGTCAACAAATCTTTTGAATTGCCCAGTATAGTCACGTCATAATTGCTGATCAGAAAATTACCACCTGGCTTTTTCAGTGTATTGAGATTAAGTTGATTGTATACTCCATCCGGAGATACATATAGGATTTTTTTCCCGACAAGTTCAGGATCTATTTTTGCCCAGTACTGATCGTAGGAATATTGGTCATCCAGTTTTTGCTGTATTGCGTTACGATAATATTTTGAATAACGAGTTTCGAGTTGATCGCCATTTTCCAAAAGAATAATCTTCGGTACCTCTGAGGACTTTGTGATCACCATTGCCACGTATTTTGATTCCTTACCAAAATTCTGATCAAATTTTTTCACCCTTATAATTTCAACAATAGCCTCCGCATCGGTTAAAACACTCCTGACCTGAGACAGGGTAATTTTCTGAGCACTGAATCCCTGTGAAAAATCTTTTGATCGCTCGGATAATTTTTTTTCCATCGCGTTAGCAGCACGTTCGATGGAATCAAGATTAATTTTTTGCTCTTTCAATTCCGTTTTAGAATATGCATAAAGCCTGGCGAGTTGTTCTTTCTGATCGATCCACGATACATAGTTTTTGATAAGCAGTGTATCGCCACTTTTGAAAATGCTTTGCTTCACTTTGTTAGTTGAGTTCAATAACAGCGCCTTGGTTGCAATCTGGTATTCATACAAATCACTAAGAATTTTTTTATCGGTTTGATTGGCCTCCAGTGCGAAATTGTAAAAACGCTGAAAGCGTGGCGACAACACATCCCAGTATTTTGTTTTTTCTGCTTCGCTCATCGGCGGAAAATATTGATTGATGAAGGATAGGGATTTCTCCATCACTTCATTATAGGTCACATACGACTTGGCGATTTCATTTTTCTTCCAGTATAAAATAGCCAGGTCTTCCTGTGACTGCACAAACAATGGATGAGTTGTACCTAGCGATTGCTCACGAATTGATAACGCTTTTGTTAGCAACGGTTCAGCATCCGCATATCGCGTTTTGTAACGATAAAAATTCCCCAGGTCACTTGTCGCTTTCGCAAACGCCGGATTATCTTCACCAAAGTTAGATTTGTAAATCGTTGCCGAGCGCTTTAGCAGATCTTCAACTTTTTCTTCTTTTCCCATCGCGATATACAACGCAGCCTGATTATTCAACATACTGGCGTACATGGGACTATTTTTACCTAAGCGCTTCTCCATGGAGAGATAAATATTTTCAGCTTCGGTATACTTGCCCATCTGCTGATATAGCAACGCGAGGTTCGATAAGAACTTGAGATGATTTGGAGATTTATTACTCTGAAGTTTTTCCGCTACTGCTATAGCCTCCTGTAAAACTTTTACCGATTCTTCATAACGGCCAATGGCCTGAAATAACATCGCCTGATTATTCAGCACAATGGCGTATGGCATGGCGCCTTGCATGTTATTGTTTTTAACAATTTCGACCGCTGAGACGAAATCTTTTTCAGATTCATTATACCGACCCAGGTTATACCGAAGCACACCATAGTTGTTTAATGATGCAGCCACGCCAAGATTATTCTCACCAAATTTTGTCTTCCGCATATCCAACGCTTCGGCTGTAAGTTCTTCCGCCTGCGTGAAACGTCCCATCGTGCCATACAATAGACCTTGATTTGCGATTGTCTTTAAGTATCCGAGATCCTCGGTAAGCCCACCGGTTTCATAGGCGGTTTTCGCAGTCTCGAATTTCTTTTCAGCGATGTTATACTTCCTCATGCCATACGCCAATTCACCAGACTGGCGATTGAAACGCGCTTTCTCTTCATCTGTGAGTTCAGAATTTTTAAGAAAGGATGATCCCATGCTGAACATGGACGATGCTTTTGCCATCCCTTCCCCTTTTTCGCGGACATCAAAAACGCCCGCGTTGTCACTTAACAGGATCGCATAATCAAAATCAGCAGAGTCAAATTCAGCACGCGCTTTTTCCATATCGCCCATTGCTGCTGCACCAACTTTATTAATGTTATCTTTCGTGGCAAGCGTTTTGGCTTTTTCACCTGCGGCATTTTTCAATTTTTGCAACATACCCTGCCCGCTCGCATGGAAGGAAAAAAGAATGATGATGATCAACCCACAGATTGCTTTCATAATTGAAATAGAGTTAGGAAATCAAATTTAATAAATAGAGAGTACAGCGAGTTCAAAAACATTTTTTTCACTCGCAGTACCCTTGTCATTTATAAATCAACAGTAATAATTATCTGCAAGATTCTTCAAAAATTTGCAGGCTACTTTCCGATTATGCAACGTCAACGTCTCTGTAGGCTTTGATCAATGCTAACTCGCCTTCTTTCCCTGGTTGAGCGTTGCCATGTTCCATTCCCCAAACACCACGATAGCCTTTATTGTAAGCAAATTTGAATATGCTTTTGAAGTTGATTTCGCCAGTTGAAGGCTCTTTGCGACCAGGGTTGTCACCAATCTGGAAGTACGCAATCTCATCCCAACAACGTTCAATATTGTTGATTAGATTTCCTTCGTTGCGTTGCATATGATATATATCGTAAAGAATTTTACATGCCGGGCTTTTAACGGCTTTACAAAGTTCGAAGGTCTGATCTGAAAATCGCATGAACAATTCAGGCGTATCGCTTAACGGTTCAAGCACCATGATTAAACCATGCGGTTCAAATATTTCGGCACCTCGTCTTAATGCGTCAACTACGTTTGCTGTCTGGATCCCCATTGGCAAACTGCGATCAAAAAATCCAGGAACAACAGTCATCCATTTTGCATTAACGCGTTTTGCAGTCTCGACACATTGCTGACATGTCTTTACAAAGACATCTTTAAACTCCTGCTTTCCCGAAGTCAGCGAAACTTTCCAATTGTCACCACCATCCACAACAAATACTCCCATCGTCATACCGAGGCGGGCAAGCTCTTTACCAATTTTCTCCTGTTCTTCAACGGGACGCTTCAACATTCCATTGTCTTCAATGGCACGAAAGCCTTGATCATACATGAATTTTATCTGGTCGATGAAATTTTCTCCCGCGTGACTTTTGAACATTCCCTGGTGCGGTGCAAAATTTGCCTTGAAAGTTTTCTCACCCGCGAGGGAACCATTCGAACTCCTGAACGGTGAAGCCAATGTTTGTCCAGCAGCGACCACCGAGGCCGTGAGCGCCATTCCGTTCTGAAGAAAATTTCTTCTTTTCATAAAATGCATTTTGGTTAGTTGATTGGTAAAATAAAAGATATTGCGGCTCCGAGCCGGAGGATCAAGTTAGATATAATTTAGGAAATATACTTCCGTAGCGATCGGCCTTTTACACGGGATTGTTTATCAAAATTTGCACTTTTGTGCGAGCAAAATTCAACAATGAGATTACATCGTAGTACGTCAGAAGCGGTTATCCAGGCGCTCGATTCCATTTTTGGTGGAAAGCGCTATGCTGATAAAGTCATCGAAAAAGTATTGAAGCAAAATCCGAAATGGGGATCCCGCGACAGACGTTTTATAGCAGAGACTACCTATGATATCGTGCGATGGTACTTGTTGTTGAAAAGAATTTCCGAAGCCAAAGGCGATGAGTATTGGAAGCTGCTGGCTTCGTGGTGTGTGCTGCATGACGTTGATCTTCCAGGGTGGGATGAGTTTGATGGATTGAATGTTTCCAAGATGAAAGCAGAAGCCATTAAAGTTCGTGGCATCCGTAGAATAAACGAATCCATACCCGATTGGCTTGATGAACTGGGAGAAAAAGAACTAGGCAAACTCTGGGACAAAGAACTCTCAAGTTTAAACCAGGAAGCGGATGTTGTGCTTCGCGCGAACACGTTGAAAATTTCGAGAAGAGATCTTCAACAGCGTTTAGAAGAAGAAGGAATCGAAACTTCCTCCCTCAATGATTTTCCAGACGCGCTTGTATTGGACGAACGTCAAAACGTTTTTGGCAGTGAATCATTTAAAAGCGGACTGTTCGAAGTACAAGATGCAGCGTCACAATTAATTGCTCCATTCCTTCGCATTGAACCGGGCATGCGCGTGATCGATGCATGTGCTGGTGCCGGCGGAAAAACCTTGCATTTGGCTGCCATCATGAAAAACAAAGGCCGGATCATTGCCATGGATGTTGAACAGTGGAAGTTGGACGAATTGCAAAAACGTGCTCGAAGAGCTGGCGTCAGTAACATAGAAGCGCGATTCATCGATTCGTCTAAGACGGTGAAGCGTTTAGAAAATACTGCAGACCGATTACTGCTTGATGTTCCTTGTTCAGGCCTTGGCGTATTAAAGAGAAATCCTGATGCCAAATGGAAGCTCTCGTTGGAGTTCATTGAAAAAGTAAAAACTCTTCAACAACATATCCTGAACGACTATTGTCAGATGGTAAAAGTTGGTGGCATGCTCGTGTACTCTACCTGTAGCATTCTCAGTTCAGAAAATGAAAAGCAAGTCGAAGCATTTTTAGCGAGTCAGCCTGGTAAGTTCGAACTGATCGAAGAGAAACGCACTTGGCCGTCAGATGGATTTGACGGGTTTTATATGGCGTTGATAAAAAGGATTAGTTAGAACGTTGCAAAAGACTGGCAGCCTCGCGATCTAGAAAAAAATGACAATTTTTGTGGATCTGCAAAATGCTTCCCGGCACTGACTCAGTTATCGAACCTTCAACAATTTTTTGAATGATATTTGCTTTCTTCATGCCGTTTGCAATCAACACAATCGTTCTGGCATTCATCAAATGTGCAACGCCGAGCGTGATTCCTTCCTGAACTGCATGTGAACCCGAAAAATATTTTTGTGCGATTGTCTTAGTCGATTCTTCCAGATCGATAGTATGACAAAAGCTTGTGAACGAAGTGCCAGGCTCATTTAATCCAATGTGGCCGTTCACTCCCACGCCGATCAGCACAAGATCAAGTGGTCCATGGCTGGCGATGTGCTTGTCAATTTTTTCGCACTCTTCCGTTAAATCATCGGCCATCGCGTTAAAGAATGTGATTTGCTGCGATTTGATATTAAGAGGATTGAAGAAGTTGTCATAGATGTAATGCTGGCAACTTCCTTCTGAATCTTTATCCATCCCGACCCATTCATCCAATCCGACAAAACTCGTTCGATCAAAAGATATCTCTCCTGCATTCGCTTTGGCGACAAGATTCTTCAACGTCTTTGTTGGTGTGTCACCCGAAGGAAGAGTGATGAGGCTGTTTGGTCTCTTCTTCACGATGCCAGCGACAAAGTCAGCCGTGGCAGCTGACATCTCATCATAACTTTCAAAAATATTTAACTTCATCGGGTGCGATATGCTAAACGTCAATTGAATCGTACACAATTACTTTCTCCCACAAGTGTGAATAATTTTCGACAAACTTTTTATGAAGCGGATGAACCTGGTAGGCGTCCTGACCAGCTACATCATCAAAGAACATCAATTCAGATGCACTGTAGCTGTTATCCACCACATCGCGTTTCTCGGTGCTCGCCGGAACACCGATATACAATTTGCGCACTGATTCGATTTTCGACAGTGTCTTCAGGCCTTCGATCAATTTGGCAAGATCTTCTTTTGAATCACGGTTCTTCAACCAAAAGAAAACGTGATGGCTAAGTTGTTTTTTATTTTTTTGTGTCATATCCGGTAAGGCGTTTGCTGCTGTTGTTGCTCCGGCGGCCACGGCTGTTGCAACGAATGTTCTCCTGGTTTGTTTTTCCATAACTGAATTTTAGAGGGGAAAAGTTAAATGGTTTCCCGATCAAAAACCAATGGTTTTATTTAGAGGATCAAACGGTGATCTCAATGCGGTTGCCTTCAGGATCAAGAACGACACTTTCATAATAACCGTCACCGGTTGTGCGGGGCTCACCAACGATTGAATATCCATCCCTGCGAAGAGCTTCAGTGAGTTCATCAACACGTTGCTTCGATCCGACACTCAACGCAAAATGAGTAAGCCCGGTAAATTGCTTCTCAATATCGTTTGCCGAATTTGGAATCGTTGGCATCTCCATCAGTTCCAATCGGCTACCTTCATCAAAACTTAAAAAATAAGACTGAAAATTTTTCGCAGGATTATGATATCGATTTCCGGCTTTTGCTAAAAAATATCGCTGATAAAATTGCCTTAGTGATTCGATGTCTCTGCACCAAATAGCGAGGTGTTCGATTTTCATTTAACGGAAAAAGTATTCCTGAATTTTTTCGTAGGTCGCGTCAATTGATGATGTTAGTTCCGGTTTCTTGTCAACGTTGAATAATATCACATTCCACTCCGGAGCTCCGTCCTTGCGCATATCAAGTACCCACGCTTGCTTTGACCCTTGGAATTTTAAGAAGCGCTTTGTCGCAATCACAGTGCGAATGTTTGTCGAATCAAACTTCATTATCGCCTCAGACTGGTAGTAGCTATTGTCATCAACGATCGTCGCAAAATCATCTCCGTATTCTTTTTCCATTTTCTGGATTTGTTCAGCTGTTGGATTAATCACAACCACACAAGTCGAATCGATCAACTGAATTTCCGAAGCGTTTTGCTCCTCTACAATATAATTATTGAGGTTGGTATAGCTTTCAAAATTATTCTCATCAAATCCGGATGCCGAAGTGGTTGTGGCAGAGTCGATTCCTGCGGATTCGGGCTGATCAGTTTTTGGACTACATTGGAACAATACCATCGATGCCAACAGAACGGTTAACCATTTCATGACCCAAAATTATTTAAAAAACACCAAATGCGGGCCAATCCAGAATTATTTTCATCTCATAAGATAATCTGGCAACACGATATTATTTTTTTGGAGCGAATCGCGAACAGGCATTTCCCTGACTGTTTTTAATGGAACCACTCCTGCCCAAATTGGCAATGCATAATCCTCGTCATCGTCCTTCGGATCGCCAGTCCTGACCTTCGCGGAAACTTCTTCTATCGTAAATGACAACACCATCGTTGCTTTCCACTCTCCATCGTTGGGTTTACGGATATCATCCCACCTACCAGGCTGCATTTTATTTGTGAAAACTTCAAGGACGTGATACAACTCGGATTGGTCAACTACTTTGTCAGCGGGAGCAAACATCACAACCGATCTATAATTAACAGAGTGATGAAACGCAGATCGTGCAAGAACGAGACCATCTAGTAACGTCACGGAGATGCATGTCATCAACTGTTTCTCCGCCAGCTCACGCATGTAAAAACTTCCCACCGACCCATGGATATAAATTTTGTTATCGATTCTGCAAAACCCTGTCGGGATCTGAAATGGTTTGCCGTCATGGATATAGGCAACGGTGCAAACCAACGATTCATCCAGAATCGAATAGATCGCCTGCTGATCATACACACCTCGCTTCGGCAGGCGTGTGATTGTTGTGTCGGATGTTTTTGCGAATTCACTCATCACTCAAGTTGTTTTTTTGTAGACATCCGGTTGATGCTTTTCCATCCATCGATCCGGTTTATTCAAAGGCGCGAAACCAAATTTTGCATAAAGCGAATGCGCATCCGATGTGGCTAGAATCATTCTTCGAAAATTTCTGGTTTCATCAAAAGAAAGAATGAATTCAACTAATTTTTTTGAAAGGCCGCGTCCTCGAAAATTTGGATCAATAAAAACATCCGCGAAATAGCCGAACGTTGCTCCGTCATTTATCAATCTTGCAAATCCGATTTGTGTGCCGTCGTGATAGACGCCAACAGCGGTGGAGTTTGCGATGGATTTAATAACGAGTTCCTTTGGAATTCCCTTCGCCCAATACGATTCCTCGCTAAGGTAGCGGTGAACAAAATCAACATCGATTAAATCCTTATTTGTACTCATCAGAAATTGCCCGAATGAAGTCTCGTAATTCATCGCTATTTAGTTACCTCCAAAATAATCTTTCCGAATTGTCCGCCTTGCTCCATCCGATCAAACGCTTCTTGTATTCTCATCAAAGGAAATGTTTTGTCCATCACAGGTTTCAAGCTCCTACTTTCAACGAAGTCAAGCATGGAAAGAAATTCATCGCGCGTCCCCATCGTGCTGCCATGAATAGAAATTTGTTTCCAATACAATGCGCGGGTCGAAATGTTGGTGATGTCACCGGCCGTTCGTCCAAAATTCACAATTCTACAACCCGGCATCGCCAGGTCGATGAGCTTGGAGAATTGATCGCCTCCAGCGCTGTCTATTATTATATCGAAACCACCAACTTCTTTTTGAGCTTTAATCGCCCATTCAGGATCTTTATAATTAAATCCATCTATTGCGCCGAGCTCTTTTGCTTTTGATAATTTTTCATCGGACCCGGATGTTACATAAACCCTTGCCTGGTATGCGCTCGCAAATTTTAAGGCCCACAATGCAGCGCCTCCGCCAACGCCAGTTACTAAAACTTTTTCTTTTGCACGCAATCTCGCTTTGCTGAATAATGCGCGGTACGCTGTCAACGCCGACAAGGGAACTGCCGCAGCTTCTTCAAAACTCAAATGCTCGGGCTTTTCAAAAATATATTTTTTCGAAATGACGATATACTCAGCAAAAGTGCCGTTATCCGGGATGCCCAAAATCTTGAACGAATCACTTTGAACGATGGGATTGGTTCCCCAGTCTAAACTCGGATTGATCACTACCTCCATCCCTACCAGCAACGGGTCTGCATCCTCGCCAACGTCCTCGACAACACCACTGCCATCCGCACCTAAAATAATTCCATTGGGAAAATGTTGCGTCTGCTCCTTGATCAACCAGAGATCGCGATGGTTCAACGCAGCATATTTTATCTTGATCAATACCTGATCTTTTACAGGTCTTGGCTTTTTGACTTCTTCAACAGAAACCGGAAAATCTTTTCCCTTAAATAAAACTGCTTTCATTTACACTTCTCTTTTAATGATGAAACATTCCTTGAATTGTTCCATACCAACTTTTGGATAATAATTTACAGCCGCGGGCGCAGCGAGCAATAGCAGTGTGCACTCCCGACCGGCGGCTTCATGAGTTTTTTCAATTAGTTTTTTTCCAATACCCTGATGTTGATATTTTTTATCTACAGCGAGATCAGACAAATAACAGCAGTAAGAGAAATCACTTAACGCCCGTGAAATTCCAACCAATTCATTTCCGATCCATGCCGTAATCGTGATGTTCGCGTGATCCAGCATTTTCTGTATCCGTGCTTTGTCGGAAACAGGCCTGCGCTCACTCAGCGTTGACCTTTCCAACACGTCAATAAACTGACTTGCAGTAATCTTTACATTACTGCGATAAACAACTTCTACCGACATGTTTATGATTTGCTAAGGCTTTACAATGAAATTCCAATCGTATGGATCTGGTTCTACTCCCATGCGAATGTTTTCAAGTTTCTTTTTCACTTGCTGTTGAAAACTTGTTGGTCCGGCCGTTGGAATCTGGTAGTCTTTACCATGAATATTAATTACCGCTATCGGAGCCACAACAGCAGCGGTGCCCGCACCAAATGCTTCTGTGAGCGTTCCTTTAATAAAACCTTGTTCGATCTCATCAAGCGTTACGCGTCTCTCTTCAACTTTGATTGAAGGGTTATCTTTTGCCAAGGTGAGAATGGAGTCACGGGTAACTCCGTCTAAAATTGCCGATGACAATTTTGGAGTTACCAGATCTCCGTTCAACACGAACATCACGTTCATCATTCCAACTTCATCAATGTATTTGTGCTCCTTATGATCAGTCCAAAGAATTTGATCGAATCCTTCCTGACGCGCAATCTGTGTTGGATAAAATGCACCGCCATAATTGCCAGCGCATTTTGCAAAGCCTGTTCCTCCTTCAGCTGTGCGAACGAAATGATCTTCCACTTTCAAACGATATGGCTTCGCTTGATATGGTCCAACAGGACTTGTTAAAACAACAAACTTATATTGATCCGAAACTTTTACCCCCAGGCGTGATTCTGATGCAAACATCACCGGCCGGATGTACAACGAAGCACCCTCCGTGCTCGGAACCCATTCATGATCTACCTCAATAATAGATTGCAACGCTGTGAACCACATTTCCTCAGAGACCGATGGCATGCACATTCTGTCCAGCGATTTATTAAATCGATCGAGATGCTTATGGGCTCTGAAAATACTGACTGTGCCATCTTTTCTTCTGAACGCTTTCAATCCTTCGAAAACAGCCTGCCCATAATGAAGGGAGAGAATTGCTGGCGTCATCCGCATTTCTCCGAAGGGCACAATGGAAAGTGGGCCCCATTGCTTGTTGTCATATTCGGCAACAACCATGTGATCGGAAATATGTTTACCAAACTCCAGGTTATTAAAATCAACTTCACCGATACGGGAGTTTTTGATTCGCTCAACAGCGATCGAAGGCGTCTGCGTTGTCATATATTTTTTTGTTAACGGGTGAATTTCAGCATTATCCGCGAATTATTCCGAATTATGAAAATATTTTCTGTCAATTTTATCCTGAACTAAACTTTTACAATTGTTTCATTCGATTTCACTGTTTGCCAAACTTCCGTTAGGGCTGCAAATGCAACGTTAATATTGTCCGTAGTTGTCTGCCAATTTGAAATGGCGGCCCGAATTGCGGGTACTCCCTTATAGAGAGTTGGCGTAAAAAATACGCGACCATCATCACGAACTGCACTGAGAAAATGTTGAATCAATTCCATCGATAATTCCGGCACGTTCAACGTAAAGCACACGACATTCATGCGCACAGGCGATAACAATTTGAAGGCATCAGACTCTTTGATGCGCTTGCCAAGTTGAAACGCACAATCACAATTGCGTTCGACTATTTCAGTATGACCCTCTTTTCCATAAGCCATCATCGTAAACCATGCAGGCAACGCTTTCCATCGCCTTGAATTTTCGGGCGTATAATGAAATAAGTCCGGACTCTTTTCAGGATCGCCGAGATAGGCTGCACTGTTTTGAAAGACTTTTAGCTGAAGCGATTTGTGTTTAGTGAATTGCATGGCGGATTCATAAGGAACGTTCAGCCACTTGTGTGCATCAATCGTTACGCTGTCGGCATAATTGATGCCGTTCATTAAGTACGCAAACTTTGGTGACGTTGCTGCAAATCCTCCGAACGCTGCATCAACGTGCAACCAGAATTTGTACTTCTTTTTCAATTCGCCAATGGCCATCAAATCATCGAAGTCAACAGTATTCACTGTGCCTGCATTCGCCACAACTATTGACGGCTCGGTGTTGGCTTTCAAATAATTTTCAAGCGCAGAAACATTCACAGCTTCACGATCTGGGAGTACATCAATTTTCACGAGCGACTTTCTTCCGATGCCGGACATCGCCATCGACTTAATAATACTTGAATGTGGAGTTCCGCTGATTACTGTAATCGGAACAGCGCCCATACCATCATTGCTGATATCGATGCCATGCTGCTCTCCTATCCATTGGCGTCCAATTGCAAGGCTAACAAAATTAGAAACTGTTGCACCGGTAACGAATGTGCCGAAGTAGTTATCATCAATTCCGAATAATTGTTTCAAAAGATCGATCGTCTGCCTTTCAATTTGTGGTGCAATAGAATCATTACTTCCGCAAGCATTCTGATCGTAAGCACTCACAAGCCAATCGCCGGCAACGGATGCAGGTGTTGATCCACCAGTTACGAAACCGAAATAATTTGGTCCAGCTGAATTGGCGATTTTATCAGCGAAATTTTTTTCGAAATAATCGATTACAGCAATTGCACCGATTCCTTTTTCAGGAAGCTTGCGTGATAAGAGGTCCGGAATAAATCGACCTGGTGCGATTTCATGTTGATGATCAAAATGATT
>CBQWHS010000044.1:0-13413 GCA_967728665.1 uncultured Chryseosolibacter sp.
TCATAATGAAGTCGGTTAAACACTTTACGAGTTAAGCAATTTACCAAACATTGTCACGCGAAAGCGTTCTTACAGCGCAATCAATCCTTCAATTACAGCGGCTTGTTGATAGATTTCGATTACGGCATCGCTGGAAGGCATCATCATCTGAATGGTAATGCTTGTGTATTTTCCACCCTGAGATTGTTTTTCGCTGGTGGTGTGAAATGGAAAAAGTTTTTTTACCTCGCCCTCTTTGCCAGTGGGAACGATGAACTTAAAAATGTACAGGGACGGCCACGCGTAATGTTGGTCGAGCTTACTGCGAAATGATAACATCCATTCACTATCCATAAAAAAAAGAGCCGTCCAGCGTACAACACAGGACGGCTTTATAAAATTTCAGTTCCTAATAGAACTTATAACGCTTGTCAACGATATCTGCATTGTCTTTGATCGCTTCTGCGATGTTATAACTATTGTTTTGAAGCTTCTGTTCAATCGGCAACTTATATGCTGTAAGATCACTGATCTCCGGAGCAACGGTTTTATTTTGAACTTCGGCAACATAAACACCATTTTCGCCAGCAAAAGGCTTAGAACGTTTTCCATTTTCAAGTGAGAAAATAATGCCCACTGCTTTTGGATCGAAACCTGCGGTTGGCAATGAGTTCGAGCTAAGCTTAAGGTCGCTGCTGGTGTAAACATTTGCGTCACTTCCATAAGCAGTAGCAATTTCTTCAAGTGTACCCGTGGCCGCTTTCAGTTTATCAAGAATAACTTTGCTTTTCACTTCCTTCGTCACTTCAGGAGTAATCTGATCTTTCACTTCGCTCAGAGAACGATAGCCTTTGCCAGTTTCTTTTGTCATCACTGCCACAACATATTCATCTTGTTGGTCAAACACAGTTGACACTTCGTCAACAGATGCGTCACGGAATAACCACTGCACGATCTGGCGTGCATCGCCTAGTGTAGAAACACGTCTTTCACCTGCAGGCAAATTCTTTGCTTCCTGAACCGTTACAGCTTGTTCTTTTGCTCTAGCTTCGAAATCTTCAACACCCTTTAAATCAGATGCGAATGCTTCTGCCCTGCGAAACGCTTCGTTTGTTGTTGCATCACTTGGTGTAATTTGACGTTCCACCGTAGCAATCGCGTAAGCAACGTTGTCTTTTACATTAGTTACTTTGATAATATGATAACCGAAATCAGTTTCAACGACATCGTTTAGCAATCCAGGCTTTGTTGCACTAAACACTGCATCTTCAAATGGCTTCACCATTCTTCCGCTGCTGAACCAACCAAGGTCACCACCTTTAGTGGCTGTTCCATCTGTGCCAAACTCTCTAGCTTTCACCGCGAAGTCTGCGCCTTTTTTAATATCATTTAAAATTCCACGGGCTTTTTCTTTCGCAGCTTTTTTGGCTTCCGGCGTATCGTTTTCCCATTTGATCAGGATGTGACTCGCACGTGCACTGAATACCGTGTCTTTGTAAATGTTAGATACCTTGATCACTTTGTAACTGTTGCCTTCCAGGAATGGTCCGACAACATCACCTTTTTTCAGCGTCTCAATGTTCACACTTGCGGGAAGGTTTCCTGCATTGTATTTCTGAAAAGCTGTTTGACCATCCGTGTTTGATACAGCAAACGCTGAGTCATCTTCGGTTTGTGCCATCTCGGTAGCAACGCGTTTCATTTCATCAACAATGGCTGCAGTGTCCAGTGCTGATGCCACGATAGGGAAAGTAACATATTTGATATCGCGTGTTTCCTCTGTCTTATATTTCTCCTTGTTTTTGCTATAGTACGCTTCAAGATCGCTATCAGACGGTTTTGCAACGGAGTCGCTAACAGCATAGAAAGGAACATATACAAACTTCACTTCGGCTACGTCAGTCTGGTTGTGATATTCACGATCAGCTTCGGCAGCAGTGACATAGTTTGTCTTCAAAATAAGATTTTCATATTTGATCCGCTCGCGTCCTGGCGCTAAATCACGTTGAAATAATTCCCAACGCGTGCGTTGTTCCTGCCACATCGCATTTGCTTGTGGATCGGATGGAGGAGGTGAATTAAATTCGTTGAGGTAACGAACGACACGTGCTTTTTCAAATGCACCAGTCTCGGGGTTGGTGAACAGGGGAGTGCTCTTCAGGTTTTGGTCAACGTTTTTGCCCCAGATCATGTCTTCAACTTCATCAACAGTTACCGCAACACCGACTTTTTTGTATTCTTCCTGGATAGCATGACGTGCTATAAGTAATTCCCAGGCTTGCTGACGCAATGTTGTCATTTCGCGATCTCCTGGTTTACGACCGAAGTTGAGAAGGTAATTAGCCTCTCTCTCTTGAACCACGGACTGATATTCCTCCAGGGAAATCGTGCTGCCTGCGATTTTACCAACGTTGTTACTATTAAAAAGTACCGAGTTATTTCCCAACAAGTCGTTGAGAATAAACGCGACAATCGCAACAAACACAAAAATCACCACCCAGGTGCCCATCTTGTTGCGCAGTGTTCCAATCAATGCCATAGTGCTAGAATAAAATATTAAGTGACTGAGGTTTAGTAAATATTGATATGCCTTATAAATTCAAGGATAAAGCCCGCAAATTTAATGGGTTCTGGCTAACAGAAAAATATAGTTTTTGAAAAATATCGGTAAGGAAACGACCGACAACCTAAATAAAAGGCAATTCGTAATGACCTGTAAATCAACTCGCTGTGGCCGCCTTTTCACGAATAACGCGAATTGTGTTGATACGATTAGCCGCTTTTGAATGAATAATGAACGTAAAAGGAGCGATTGTAATCGTGTCACCTTGTTTTGGGATGTCCTCAGTGTAAGAAAGTATTAATCCACTTAATGTATCGTAATCACCTTCCGGGAGATTCCAGCCGTATGTTTCATTGAGATAATGCACCTCCAGCCGTGCACTTAGCAGCCAGGTATTTTCGTCAAGCGGCTGTTCAATCAAGTCATCCTGATCATGCTCGTCTTCAATTTCTCCAAATATTTCCTCGATCACATCTTCCATACTCACAATCCCGGATGTGCCGCCGAATTCATCAATCACGGTTGCAAGACTTTTCCGCTCGTTGATAAATCGAACCATAAGGTCTTTTGCGAGCATCGTTTCAGGAACTGAAATTATTGGCGTAAGAATCTCTTCGATCTGCAATGGTTTTTTAAACAATGCAGCGGAATGACAATAGCCGATCACATCGTCGGGCGTGTCGCGGTAAACGAGGATCTTTGAGTGGCCACTCTCAATAAATGTTTGATGTAATTTCTTTATTCCACCATCGATGCCTACAGAAACAATTTCCGTTCTCGGGATCATACAATCACGAACACGAACCGATCTAAACTCCAGTGCATTTGCATAGATCTTTTTCTCAAGGTCAATATTTTGATCCACTGGCTTCAGTCGATGAATACTCTTCAAATATTGATTGACGTCAGTCAGTCCGAACACTGGTTTATCCATGGAATATTCCAAACGAAAAACGTTCGTGCTCAGAAATTTTGCGAATGAGATCACCGAATAAACAATAGGAAAGAGCACGGCGCAAATCAATGCAAACGGATAGGCTAGAATTTCAACTGTCTTGTTCGAATTGATTACAAAAAACGTCTTCGATAAATATTCAACGGAATACAGCACAGCCACCATCAGCGCGAAGGTGAAAGGAACGAGCCACAACACTGATGACGATGACATTGAATCACCGAATAGCAACAAGAAAGCTTGCGTTGAAAATATTCCAAAAAAAATTAACGAAGCAATATTGCCAATGAGCGTGGTGCCGATAAACCATGTTGGCCTTTCAGCAAAAAAACTCATGATTAGTCCCGCCGGATTACGCTGCTTTCCTGATAGCTCGATTTGAATTCTACTGGCGGAAAGAAAGGCAACTTCAATTCCGGAAAAGAAGATGGCAAAAACAAGAGAACTAATGATTCCTAAGAAGAGAGAAGAGGCCATAATCAGCGTTTGCGCCTTCGCAAATTATAAACAAAAAAGAATATCAACGCCAGCATCATCGCCCAGTAACCGCTCGTGAATCCAACGGTAAGAATCTGATCAATCCCAATAATCAAAAAAACCACTGAAAGCGACAATAAAATGATATCCTGAAGGCTTAAATGCTTGAGCGAAAATTCCTGTTTTGCGTCAGATGTTTTCGAAGTTTTTGATTTTTTCGCCATGAGTTTGTGCCGTTAGCAGGTTGCCAACGTTTTATTGTTCTTCTTTTACCTCAAACTCGCCAACAGGTTTTTTGATCACATAGTCGGACATGTCCTGTTTGGCTTCAAGGCCTTCACCATAGATCACGTCACCTTGCTGACGGATGGTAACGAACTTATCAGTATAAATTTTTTGATCCGGTTGTCTCCAAAAAAGCTCTTCTGTATTGAGCTGCTCATTTTTTGCGATATTTTTCACTTCCACTTTACCGCGTCCACGCCATAGATTATCCTTCTTGAAAAAATACGCATGATTGGCGCGCAGTGTTGACTCAAGTTTGCCAAACTCATTATAGAATTCAAGATAAATTCCTTTTGGAAATTCGCGGTCTCCACTTAGAAATTCATCCAGCTCTGGCGCAGTCATTTTTACTTTGACGAGATTTTTTTCGGTGTAGAAACTCTCGACATTTTCCGCCTTACGGAGGGGACCATTATATTCAATTGGTTCTTTGATCTCAGTCTTCATACACGATGACATGAAAAGCATCACGGAAAAAGCAGAGATGATTGTCAATAATTTCACTGGAGCAGTTGAAAATGCGAAACAGCGATCAATCAAATTTGCGTTTGATAAACCATTGATCGTTGAATGTGATGCCGAAATAAATTTTGAAATAATCTTCTTCAAAAATGTTGTCTTTACGGTTGCCTCGCTTTCCATACCGGAACGCTACATCTAAGCTCGAACGACCGGCAGGCATCGAAAGGCCAAAATTGATGCCAAGATCTTTTACAACATGATTGTTCGCCAGATAGGGATATTGCTCCATGCTCACACCCGCACGGTAAGTGAGGTGTTTGAGGAAACTTTCGCTAAGTAAGTCTGGCGTGGTTTCTCCACCCAACGCAATGCGCCACTGTTTTCCTAATGCATCCGTTTCGTTATTCACATTGCGGAAAACAGTCCAATCCTGGTAGCTGAATTCGGCACCAAGATTCCATTTGCTACCTCGGTTTAACGACACTCCTGCAGTGATCGATGGCGGCATTAAAATTCTTGATTTTGCCTGGTAAATAGTGTCTTGCATGAGCGGACCCGATGAACCCAGGTTTCTGTATAATTCTGTTCTTACTTGTGTATTTAAGTTTGTCTTTAGACTATATACGAGGCCCGCACTGAACCGATATTTTTTTTTGTGAAAGACGGAATCTTTGCTGTAGGATAGGCCGCCCGTTAATGCCAAGTCTTTGACATAGGCGCGCTCTTCTAACGTGACAGTATAATTGATCGGCTGACTGGACGTGACCAATTGATTAGCGTAAGTATTTTTTATAGTGCTGAAAATGTAGGCAGCCTTTACGCCAACTGCCAGTGACCTCGTGAGACGCACGCCATTAGACCAATACAGTTGAGTCAGTCCGCCACTTCCTTCATCGGTGACATATACTTGTTCTGCACTATTCGAAATGTTGTCGATGTATTGAAGTTTATATTTGACAGTGCTATAAGGCATGAGGCCAAGCGAAGTAGTCCATCGATTTAATTTTACCGGGAAGGCGGTAACAAGATAATTCATGTTTCCACCTTTATTTTTTTCACTTGCTGTGTCCGCGCGAAGTGTGCGGGATTCGTAAAGTAAACCCGCCTGAAAAACAGTATAATTATTATAGACTAATAGCGCAGGGTTTTGATTGTTTAAATACCAAAACTGGGGCTGACTAACTCCGACACCTGCCATTCCCTGGGTGTTGATGAGCGCGTTGCCGTAAGGCTCACCGATGCCGAATGAAGTAAATGGCGAACGAGCCGCCTGTCCGAAGGCAGTGAAAGCAGAAATAACGCACAGGAAAGCAAAAAAAACGTTTTTATTGATTGACATTATAATTCAAAATGCTGTTTAGCCCGATGAGCACAAGATCAGGGCTCGCAAAAATGGAGGATTTAAGTTTGTTTTCAAAAAACAGCGCATCGCCTCCACATAAAATCACCCTTAATCCTTCGAATTTTTGAGAATACCGGGTAATTATTCCGTCCAGTTCTGCAGTCATTCCATTGATCACTCCACTCTGGATAGAAGATTCGGTACTGTCGCCAATTAATTTTGCGTTCTCTGTTGGTGACACTAACGGCAATTTTGCAGTGAAAGTATGAACGGCTTTAAACCTCATATTTAAACCAGGAGAAATTGCGCCTCCATGAAATCGCCCGTCTTTATCCAGGAAGTCGAACGTGACACAGGTTCCGGCATCGATGACCAGGCAATGTTCTGTGGGAAAAATTTCACGTGCACCACAAACTCCCGCGATACGATCAACGCCCAGGGTATGCGGTGTTGAATAAAGATTTTGTATCGGCAAAGGCAAGCCCGGATTGAGAATAAATCTTCGTTGACTCTTGACACTAAAAGCCGAAATTTTATCCGGGTCTTCTTTGACAGAACTCACTAAAAAATTTTCGGCATCAGTTGTCTTCACAAATTCACCTAGTTCGATCAACGAACTGATCGTATATTTTTGCAACAAGTTTTGATGATCGAAAATTCCTACCTTCGCTGCGCTGTTTCCGTAATCGATAACGAGATTCATGTTGTACTACTCATCAGCTTGCAATTTACGATAAACCACAAACGATTAGAGAATATCCATCTATGAAAACCAGTGGAAAAATTAAAGTCTTAGGATTGATGTCAGGCACTTCGCTTGATGGCCTTGATGTTGCCAGTTGTTCATTTAAAGAAACAAAGTCCGGTTGGGATTATTCGATCGATAAAGCGATCACCGTGAAATATCCATCGGCGTGGCTTCAGAAACTCTCGAAAGCTCATTTAATGAGTGGTGAGGAGTTGCTCACGCTTGACGCGGAATACGGAAAATATCTAGGTAATGTCTGCGCAAAATTTATTTCGCTGAATAAACTCACTATTGACTTCATTTCTTCTCACGGCCACACTGTATTTCATCAACCCCTAAAAGGATTTACATACCAGGTTGGAAACGGAAACCAAATTCATGCTGTTACCGGCCTTCCGGTGATTTATGATTTTAGAATTCTGGATGTCGCTTTGGGTGGTGAAGGCGCACCTTTAGTTCCTGCAGGAGACAGATTTCTATTCGGTAATTATGATGTTTGCCTTAACCTTGGCGGGATCGCCAACATGTCCACAGAAGTGAAGAATTCAAGAATGGCATTTGATATCTGCTTTTGTAACATGGGCTTGAACTACCTCGCTTCCAAGGTTGGAAAAGAAATTGACACCGATGGAAAAATGGCAGACGAAGGAGAAATCAACGACTCGATGTTAAATAAATTGAAAAAGATTTATTCAGCTATGAGCGATAAACGACCATCACTCGGCAGAGAAATTTTTGAGAAACAAATTCAACCGATACTCGACAATGAAAGTATTTCAATCGAGGATCGACTACGAACATTTACGGAGTCTGCAGCTTTCGAAATCATCCGATCAATATTAGCAATAAAAAGAAATCCAACAGTGTTGTGCACAGGAGGGGGAACCTTCAATTCGTTCCTTATATCACGACTGCTTGAATACACTGGCGATGATGCCGAGCTGATCATTCCTGAAGAGAATGTTGTTAAGTTCAAGGAGGCGCTTGTGTTTTCGTTTTTGGGATTGCTCCGGGTTCGAGGGGAAGTAAATGCGTTGAAATCCGTAACGCATGCTACACGCGACAGCAGCGGGGGAGTAATGGTTGGTTTTAAAATTTTGTGATCACTATATTTTAGCGGGTAATTTTTTATGAGAGAACTTCTTCAAAAGTTTGAAAGTAAACGTCCGGAGGTTGTATTTGAATGGAAAGATTCAGAAACTGAAGCTGAAGGGTGGGTGGTGATCAACAGTTTACGCGGAGGTGCTGCCGGTGGAGGAACGCGAATGAGACTTGGTCTTGATAAGCGTGAAGTAGAATCTCTTGCAAAAACGATGGAAGTGAAGTTCACAGTTTCAGGCCCGCCGATTGGAGGAGCCAAATCCGGAATTAATTTTAATCCGAACGATCCAAGAAAAGAAGGCGTGTTGCAACGCTGGTACACGGCTGTGATGCCATTGTTGAAATATTACTATGGAACTGGTGGTGATTTGAATGTGGATGAAATTCATGAGGTGATTCCGATTACGGAAAATGTTGGAATTTGGCATCCACAGGAAGGTGTGTTTACCGGTCATTACAAACCAACGGAAGCACAGAAAGTAAATCGCATCGGGCAACTTCGGCAAGGTGTTGTGAAAGTGATCGAAGATGAATTGTATTCACCGTCTTTGAAAAAGAAATATACTATTGCTGATATGTGCACAGGCTATGGCGTTGCGCAGGCCGTGAAACATTATTATGAATTGTGGGGCGGCAATATAAAAGGCAAGCGCGCAGTAGTGCAGGGCTGGGGAAATGTTGGCGCTGCTGCCGGATTTTACCTTGCGCAAATGGGAGTGAAGATTGTCGGCGTGGTCAGTCACGAAGGTGGATTGATCAATCAGAAAGGTTATGAGTTTGAGGAGGTGAAAGAACTAGTAATAAATCGGAATGGAAACAAATTGGTATCGGATGATACTCTTCCGTTTGATGTCGTGAATAAAAAAGTGTGGGACCTTGAATTTGAGATTTTCATTCCGGCAGCATCATCCCGATTGATTACGAAAGATCAGGTTGATCGCATGATGGCATCCAACCTGGAAGTATTTTCATGCGGAGCGAATGTTCCTTTTGCAGATCCGGAAATTTTCTTCGGCGCGACCGGCCTTTATGCCGATCAAAAATTTTCTGTCATACCGGATTTCATTGCCAACTGCGGAATGGCACGCGTGTTTGCCTACTTCATGGAAAACCAAGTGCAGATGGATGACACTTCGATATTTACAGACATCTCTCAAACGATCCGAAGTGCCTTGGTGAAAAGCCACGCGATGAACCAAACCAAAACAGGCATTGCGCAAGCTAGTTTTGAAATTGCGTTAAAACAGTTGGTATAAAATGTAGTTGAAAACTAAAATAGAATTTAGTTTTGGTAAGGTAACTCCTATTTCGGCAAGGAACTGCCCGGTAATCTCATCCTATCCAATATCACAATCGCAAGCAGGACCATTGACATTCCAATTGGGTTGTTCACAAATTGATTGGTTAGCGATTGGCAATAAACAAAGACGCCAGCACAAAAGAATGCATCCGCGCTTGTGGATGGAGTTGCTGATAAATATCTTTTTAACAACAGAAAAAATATGTAACCCCAAAGGCAAAGTCCGATCAATCCCTGTTTATGAAAAATTTCGAGATACGAAATTTCCATATGCACGGGGCGTGATGGAATTCCAATTCCAAATCCATGGCCGACAAATAATGACACCGGCGTGATTTGTGATAACACTTCTTTCGCCTGCTGTGCACGCCCGGCATCAGAAAAATTTCGATCGCCTAGAAGTTTGGTATTCGGTGGAGGTGCATGGTTAGTTTTCGGTGAATTTGCTTGTGGCGCTGGTTGTCGACTTCGATCCAACAGTGCACTTAGCTTTTCGATCGCGACATTGGAGAACAATACCAACATCAATGCAACGGTGATGTATACAATGCTATTCATCCACCGCATTTTAACAACGCTGTAAGTAAATCCTGTCAATAGCAACGCAAAGATAAACCCTCTTGTGAACGACAGCACTATAGCGAGTCCGAGAAACACCAGAGCTGTAGGCTTCCCTTTTGTTTTATTAAAGCAGAAGAAGATGAAACCGATGCACATGTACAGGAATCCTTTATAGAAGAAAGTAGTTTCACCTCTGAAAAATAGTTCGCCTGCATCGATGATGAAATAATAGAACTTAAGAAACGGGATTACTTCAGAGTGAATCAAAATCAACAAAACAAAAAAAGCGACCGCCTGAATCAGTGAACTTATCTTAACAAGAACGGCAGTGTCGGAAAGGGATTTTTCATTCGCGCTAGCAAAGTAAAAGAACGGTAGAATGTAAAAATAAGAAAGTGGTTTAAGATCCTCCCACCAGAAACGCCTCTCTCCGCCATTGAGCGTTCCGATAAGCAAAGCGATGGATAACGCCAACGAGAAAAGCCCAATTAGTATCACGTAGTCTTTCGGAATTTTTTCTCCTTGAAGGAACATGATCATTGTGACTCCACAAGCCATGGCAAACAAAATCATCCTTAGGCTCACCGGGCCAATAACCGTGAATCTTCCTCCTCCACCAAGAAAAAGCTCGGTGAGTATGACAATAAATAAAATACGAATGAAAGATTTCAAGCTTGTTAAAAGATCGATTGAATCGCGATTTTAATAAAAGTCAGGTCCTTAAATTTCCAGGAAAGTTTGATACTTCGAAGACTCAATGCAAAATTCCGGAAGATTGAACCCGAAGTATCACGTCTCAATTGTTTTGTTGCATTGCTGAAATACCTAAACCTGGAAATATCTTCTTCGAGGGATCGTTTCATATTACTTGAGAACTCATGATTACATGATGCATTTACAACAACGAAATGTTTCGTGACTTTTGAAAGCCTCTCGCAAAAAACATAGTCACTTAAGTCAAGCGGATAATTTTCATCATAGCCGCCGGCAAGGCGAAAAGTCTCAACGCTAATCAACAATCCAGAATTGATGATCTTAAATTTGAGAAAAGAATGTTGGCCAATGTTAATAGAGTTAATAGAAATGCCTTTACCTAAAAAAGTCTTATAAGGTGAAACAACTTTTCCGGCAGACAACATCAGCGGAACAAAAACTTTGACATCTTGGAATTTTTTAAATGATTCAGAATACGCTGTTAATGTTTTGCGATCGAGATCCGTATCGTGGTCCAATAGACAAAGCCAGCGTTTGTTGTGTGCAGATGCGACTTTTAGACCTTCGTTATAAGCACGGCTCACACCTGAATTTTTGTGATCGTGGTGATATAAAATTGAATCGCTTGTTGTAATCTGTGACTGTTTGCTATTGTCGTAAACAAAGATCAGCGGTTGCGAGTGAAAATTCTTGTAAAAATCCGGAATGGATTTAAGCGAAGCTATGGAGCTCAACAGCCTTTCATAGACAACCACCACAAACAGTATTTCATCGTAAAAGGTACGCTCATCCATGGTTGCTATCAATCAGTTAAATATCGGGCGAATTTTTTCAGTGTGTTCGATGCACAACATAATTTTTGTTTGATTTTCTCTAAAAAGGATTGAATTTTATGCGTTTGGTTAGTCACATAAATTGAGACAGTACAATGGCAGTAATGAAGTCGATTCAAGATTACGAGCAGGAATACAAATTAAGTGTTAATGATCCCGAGGGATTTTGGGCAAGCAAGGCAGAACAATTTACATGGCGAAAGAAATGGGATAAAGTTTTGTCCTGGGATTTTCACAAGCCTGAAGTGAAATGGTTTATCGGAGGCAAATTGAACATTACTGAAAACTGTCTCGACCGTCATTTGCCGCATCGTGCGAGTCAAACCGCGATCATTTGGGAGCCTAACAATCCAGCGGATGCCGCCAAGCACATCACCTATCAACAATTATTTGATGAAGTATGTCGCACGGCTAACCTGTTGAAAGCTCAGGGTGTGAAGAAAGGCGATCGAGTTTGTATTTACCTGCCCATGATTCCGGAGCTCGCGTATACAATTCTCGCGTGTGCTAGAATTGGGGCCATTCACTCTGTTGTCTTCGCGGGCTTCTCCGCAAAAAGTCTGGTTGATCGCATTACGGACGCAGGTTGCAAAATTGTTGTGACTTCTGACGGTGGCTTTCGAGGTGAAAAGACAATCAATCTCAAAGGAATTATTGATGAAGCGCTCGAAAAATGCCCCGATGTAAGTCGCGTGATATTAGTGGAGCATACCAAATCGAAGCCGGCTATCAAACCAGATCGTGATATTTGGTATCACGAAGAAATTAAAAAAATGAGTGCTCAATGTCCGGCGGAGGAAATGGACGCCGAAGATATGTTGTTCATTTTGTATACATCCGGCTCAACCGGCAAGCCAAAAGGAATGGTGCATACATGCGGTGGATACATGGTGTACGTTAACTATACTTTCAAAACTGCTTTTCAATACAAGCAAGGACAAGTCTACTGGTGCACAGCAGATGTTGGATGGATCACCGGACACTCTTATATTTTATATGGTCCGCTGCTTGAAGGAGCAACCAGTGTGATGTTTGAGGGAGTTCCCTCGTGGCCCGATTGGGGAAGATTTTGGCAAGTTGTTGAACGTCATAAAGTAAATATTTTTTACACAGCGCCAACGGCCATCCGATCACTTGAGAAAGCTCCGCTTAGTTTTGTTCAACAACATGATTTGTCTTCGTTGGAAGTTTTGGGCACCGTGGGCGAGCCGATCAATGAAGAGGCGTGGCATTGGTATGATGAAAATATCGGCAAAGGAAAATGTCCGATCATTGATACGTGGTGGCAAACAGAGAATGGCGGATTCATGATTTCTCCAATCGCTGGAGTGACGAAACTGAAACCTGCACACGCAACACTTCCGCTGCCTGGAGTTCAACCGGCGGTAATGAATGAAAGTGGCGTCGAAATTCAAGGCAATAACATCGAAGGAAGATTGACCATAAAATTTCCATGGCCTTCTATTGCACGGACGATTTACGGCGATCACCAACGTTTTAAGGAAACATATTTTTCCACTTTTCCAGGAAAATATTTTACGGGCGATGGATGCAAAAGGGACGAAGATGGGTACTATCGGATTACCGGCCGTGTGGATGATATCATCATTGTCTCGGGCCATAACCTGGGCACTGCCGAAATTGAGAGTGCGATTGATGAGCACAGCGCAGTTTGCGAAACAGCTGTAGTCGGATTTCCTCATGACATCAAAGGACAAGGCATCTACGCTTTTGTGATTTGCTACGAAAAACCACATGAGGAGGACAAGTTGCGAAACGAGATAAAGGAAACCGTTTCAAAAATCATCGGGCCGATTGCCAAGCCGGATAAAATTCAATTCGTAAGCGGGCTGCCGAAAACTCGTTCTGGAAAAATAATGAGAAGAATTTTAAGAAAAGTGGCAGAAGGCGACATGCAAAATCTTGGTGACGTATCTACGCTTCTCGATCCAACGGTTGTGGAAGAAATTAGGGATGGTGCCTTGTAGGTGTCGTCGATTTGTTGAGTGACCAAATCTGCCGTTGAAGTAAATCCAAACAATTATGGATTTGTGGTAATTTTGCGGACTTCGTCCAACACAAAATGCCATTGC
>CBQWHS010000045.1:0-13234 GCA_967728665.1 uncultured Chryseosolibacter sp.
GTATTATAAGCTTGGCCAGCTCACGCCGAAGACAAAAGCAGTCTGGTTTGTCCTGCATGGTTACGGTCAGCTTGCTCAATATTTCATTCAGAAATTTAAAGTGCTGAAAGATTACGGCATTTGCGTCATCGCTCCTGAAGGACTTTCGCGATTCTACCTGGAACAACTTGATGGCGCAGGCAGAAAAAACAATCGCGTTGGCGCCACGTGGATGACCCGCGAAAACAGGACAGCTGATATTGAAAATTATCTTGAGTTTCTGAACTGCGTTTATGCAAAAGAAATTGATGATCATTTAGTCCCCATCACCGTTCTTGGTTTTTCGCAGGGATCCGCTACAGCATCACGCTGGGTACTTGATGGAAAAATCAAGTTTGATCAACTGATCTTGTGGGCTGGAATATTTCCACCAGATATGGATTTCCAAAACGGGTCAAAAATTCTGGAAAAGAAAACGGTTAACCTGGTATATGGAACAAACGATCCATTTATTACTGATGAGCGATTTGCCGAGATGAATATGCTTAGCGAGAAGTTGAAGATAGATGTGAATGCGGTCACATTCAACGGTGCTCACGACATCGATGCGTCGACTCTTACTTCTCTTATCAAAAATTGAATAAAAAAATTAAACTACTGATCGATTCACAACAGTTGCACTTGCCTGGGCTGTCGGAAATATGGTAATGTCGGCGAGCTGAACATGGGCAGGCGCTGAGAGAACATACAAGATTACATCAGCGATATCTTTTCCTGTTAAAGGCTGAATTCCTTTATAAACATTCTTGGCACGATCTTCATCGCCCTTAAATCTAACGAGCGCGAACTCCGTCTCTACCAGCCCTGGATTTATTGATGTTACTTTGATGCTAAAAGGATTTAAGTCCATTCTGATTCCTTGCGTTAGCGCATCAACAGCAAATTTGCTTGCGCAATAAACGTTGCCGTTAGCGTACGCTTCTTTGCCAGCAATAGATCCAATGTTAATAATGTGTCCCGACTTTCTTTCAGTCATGCCAGGGATCACTTCTTTCGACACATATAATAAGCCCTTTACGTTGATGTCGATCATGGCATCCCAATCCTCAACGTTGCCTTTTTGAATCGGATCCAGCCCATGTGCGTTTCCTGCATTGTTGATCAGAACATCAATGCTTTTCCACGAGGTTCCCAAAGATCGAATCGAATTTTCCACTGCCGATTTATCGCGCACATCGAAAGACAAAGTTGTCACTTTTGTTTTAGCGGAGAGTTCTTTCATTAATTCATCAAGCCGCTCTTGCCTTCTTCCACAAATAATAAGATCGAAATTTTTATCCGCCAGAAGGCGAGCTGTAGCTTCACCAATGCCCGACGTGGCACCAGTGATAAGAGCGATTCTGTTTTTCATGAGATTATTGAAAGATCAGATTTAATGTGATGAGGTTCGTGTTGACGCGCTGAAGTGGCGCACCGTATTTGTTGGTTTTATTATCCAACACGTCCACAATGCCTTTCGAAAAGCGAAGCTCGGGCGAAAATTTAAATAATGGATAATAGATGTCCAATCCAAAACCAAGGTCAACACTTACGTTTCCACCTTTCACTTCAAGTGTTGTGGTAACGTTCTCAAGTTTTCGTTTGCCTGATGCTTCAAACGCTGGCTTCAGACCTCCAATCATGTACATCCGTATATTATTTCTTTTCTCAGATTTAAACTTGATCAAGATGGGAAACTCAACCATAGTTGTCTCAACCAATTGTTCCTCGGTCTTGGTATCGTCAGTGAAATTGTAACGAAGCCTGTGCTCATAAAACCCAACGGTTGGTGTCAGGCGGATGTCCCACAACTCATCGAGTTTATGATTTATAATGAATCCGAGAGAAAATCCTGGAGACCACGAAGGTTCAACTGAATAGACGGTGTCAAATTCAGGGGTGACGAACTCAGGAGAATATTTGATTTGATATGAAGACGAATGAAGGCCGATAAGGAAACCGTAAGTGATTTTTTTGTTGTCGTAATTTCGATTTGGCTTTTTTATCCACGACATTTTCTGAGCAACTCCGGCACTTATTGCAAAAAGGAAAATTGTAAAAAATACAATTATTTTTTTCCGGTATAAATGGTGCTGACTCCGAAGGTTAACGGTTTGCATGTTGTGTCTTTAAATCCAACTTTTTTAAGGATGTTTTCAAATTCTGTTCCATCCGGAAAAGCTTCTACAGATTGAGGCAAATATGTATACGCCGATTTATCTTTTGAAACCATTCTACCAATCTGTGGCAAAATGAATTTAAAATAAAAATTATACAACTGCCGAAATGGAAACATTCGTGGCCGGGAAAATTCCAATACCACCAGTGTTGCTTCCGGCTTCATCACACGTCTGATTTCACTCAATCCTTTTTCAAGATTCTCGAAGTTCCTTACTCCAAACCCAACGGTTACAGCGTCAAATATATTTTCCTCGAACTCAAGATTTTCAGAATCTCCGGTTTTTAAGATGATTTTGCCTGTCAGATTTCGGTTTATCACCTTTTGCTGGCCATGAGCAAGCATTCCCTCCGAAATGTCAACTCCGATTACCTTGTCAGGTTTTAATGCCAATGCTTCAAATGCAAAATCCCCGGTTCCCGTTGCCACGTCTAACATCATCTTAGGAGAAGAAGGCGCAAGAATTCGGATTGCACGCTTCCGCCACAGCTTATCAATTCCCAGACTTAGAAAGTGATTTAGAAAGTCATATCGCGCACTGATGTTATTAAACATTTTTGCGACCTGCGCTTTCTTAGCCGCCTGTTCATCTTTATACGGTAATACCGGCATTTCCGAGTGAATCAAAATCGGACCAAGTTATGCGCTTTCAAATTATGAAAGAAATTTACTTTTGCAGGACTTTGAACTCCACGCGTCTGTTCAATGCGCGCCCATCGCTCTCATCGTCATTGCTGGCCAATGGTTTTGACTCGCCGTAACCTACGGCTTTGATCCTTCTCGGGTCGATTCCTTTTTTGGTGAGGTAATCTTTCACTGCTTCAGCTCTGCGTTGCGACAACTGTTTGTTGTAGTCCCATTTGCCATAGCTATCGGTGTGTCCGGAAATTTCAATTTTCGTGGTCTGATTCTGACGAAGCATAGTTTCAAGTTTATTTAACTCGGTGTATGATTCTGTTTTGAATTTTGCTTTGTCATAATCAAAGTAAAGATTGTGAAGAATAGAAGTAACGCCAACTGCAATCTTACGCATCTCGATAGTTCGCGTCACAGTCTTTTCTTTTTCAGAGGCGCCCTCGATTTTCAGATTCTGGTTCAGAAATATGTATCCGTCAATTTCGATGGCAAGGCGGTAATCTTTAGCCGTTGTATTTGTCACGTTAAACTCATAAACACCCGGGTTGGGATTTGTTGATCCAACAATAATATTATCGCGCTGACCTGAGAGGCGAACCTTCGCGGTAAGCGGTGATTTCGATTCGGCATCAATTACTGAGACAACATATTTCAGCGGCTTGATTTCTTTCTTAACAACGACTGGTTCTTTTTTTACGACTACCGGTTCTTTCTTCGGAGGTGGTGGTTCAGTTTTTGGAATCTCTTTTACTGGCTCTTTCTTAGGCTCAACTTTAGGCTCCTCCTTGGGTGGATCCTTTTTAACCACCGCTACCACGGAATCCTTCTTTACCGGCGGAGGCACAGCTACCACAGGCTCTTCTTTTTTCTCCAGGCGTGGAGTCGCGTTCTTAATTCCCTCTTGCGCAGTGATTACGTAAATGTCGAGATAACCCAATCCGTCATCCCGCACGGACGAATAATACGCCCGTTTTGTATCCGCAGAAGCGATAAAATAAACATCGTTATCAGGGGTATTGATCGGGTATCCAAGGTTGACTGGTTCAGACCATTTGTTTTGAGCCGGATCGAATGTGGTGCGATAAATATCAAAACCTCCCATGCCATCGTGTCCTTTGCTACTGAAGAATAATGTTACACCATCGTAATCAATAAAAGGCCCATCATCGTCATATTGTGTATTGATAGCGGAACCAAGATTCTTCACGTTTCCCCATTCTCCTTTGCTGTTCTTCACAGCTTTGTAAATATCAATTCCACCATAGCCGCCGGGTCTGCTACTGCTGAAATACAATGTGGATTCATCTTTGGAAATAGAAACCGATTTTTCCTCAAAGGTTGAATTGATGCCACCGGGCAAAGGTTTTGGTTCTCCAAATGTTCCGTCAGGCTGTAAGTCACAATAATAAATGTCACCGCCATTTTCATCGTTTACAATGAATAACAATTTACCGTCAGCAGAAATCGCGAGGTTTGAATCGTGATAAGGGGTATTGATCTTGCTTCCAATGTTCGCTGCGAAGGACCATTTTTGGCCTTGTTTTTTTGCAACAAAAATATCTTCGAATGGTAAGTTGTCAATATCCACATCCTGGTTGAGGTTGTCGTCTTTTCTGCGCGATGTGAAAACGATTTCATCTTCCTTTTCACTCAACACCGGCGCATAATCATCGTACTCCGAATTGATTTCGCGTCCGATGTTGACAATGGAATAATTCATTGGAACAGCAACATATCTTTTTCCATTGTTGCACTCGTGAATTGCGCGATCGACAGCTGCAGGTTCTACCCGGTCACGACTTTGATAATTCGGCTTGGCAGCCAGTTTCGCTTTGTAAATATTGAAATACTTTAACGCGTTGTCGAAATCCAATCCATATTGATAACTCTTGCCGATCCAATATTCAATCGGAAAACTGAATAAAGGATCCTGACGATATACTCGCAATAAATACTTAACCGCTAATTCTTTTTGAATGGTTCTGATGTGCATCAAACCAGCCTCCATGTTGGCCTTAAGAAATGTAGTGTCTGTATCAGCAGCCAACACATAAAGGTCACGTGCCTGGTCCAACGCTTTGGTGGCCTCCAATGTAGATGCAGCTAAATCATAGTATTCACGGGCCAGTTTCTTTGGATCTTCCTGGGCAAGTGCTCGAATTGATAAAGCGATAAAAGTCAAAAAAATCAGTACGCTCCTGATACTGGACATCGCCAAAAGTTTAAAAAGATAAAATTAGGTAAAAAGTGATAACCTACAGTGAGCGAATATAGCAAAAAAGGCCCAATTCAACAGGAAATAATGTCACCATAAAGCCTACGAACCTTACATTCTTAGTATTTTGCCCTTAAATCTTTACTTTAACATGGACATCGTGCAGGCAGAGTTTGTTTCCAGTTACTCGGATGTTAAAAAATGTCCCGCTCCAGACAAGCCAGAGTTCGCTTTTATTGGACGATCAAACGTTGGGAAATCGTCCTTGATCAATCTACTGGCAAAACGAAAAAATCTTGCAAAGACATCGTCAACACCAGGCAAAACCCAAACCATTAACCACTTTATAATCGACGACGACTGGTACCTCGTTGATTTACCCGGCTATGGTTATGCAAAAGCAAGCCAGGAAAAACGTCAGGGCTTTGGTAAAATGATTGAACAGTATGTTTTGAAACGCGAAAATCTTTATTGTCTTTTTATTTTAATTGATTCCCGTTTGGAACCTCAAAAAATTGATCTTGATTTTATTCAATGGAGCGGCTCTAAAGAAATTCCGATCTGTCTTGTTTTCACGAAGAGTGACAAATTGAAAAAGAACGAACTCAATAAAAATATCTCGTCATATAAAACCACCCTTCTCAAAACATGGGACGAACTGCCGCCCATCATCATCAGCTCAGCCACAGAAAAATTAGGGCGAGCAGAGTTATTGACATTTATCGGAAACGCCTTGAGTACCCAGCGATAAAATTGTTAGTTTTGCCCGCAATAAACAAAGCACATGACACTAGCAGAAATAGCGACCATCGCAGGCAAAGGAGGATTATTTAAAGTTGTTGCACCCACGAAATCAGGAGTGGTGTTGGAATCATTGGATGACACAAAGACAAAAGTTGTAGCGACTGCAAATCATCGGCTGTCGTTACTGAATGAGATTTCGATCTACACAACTACCAAACAGGGAACGGCCGCACTCGAAGATATTTTAATTAAAATCAAAAAGGATTTTGGTAATGACCTTGGTGTCGATGCAAATTCAGACAGCGCGGAATTGAAATCATTTCTAAAATCAGTACTTCCAGAATATGACGAAGAACGCGTTTATACTTCTGATATCAAGAAGCTCGTGAAGTGGTATGACGTGATCTCGAAATACGCGCCGGAAATTTTCGAGGAAAAACCAAAAGAAGAGAAACCAAAAGAAGAGCCGAAGTCATAGCTCTTGTAGGATCGTTATTCGTTATTCGCCAAATAACTCTCCGCCTTATCCACCATATTTTTTGATCCTACATAAAACGGAACCCGCTGATGAAGCTGTTTCGGCTCGATGTCAAGTATTCTCATCTTTCCCGTTGTAGCTTTTCCACCAGCTTGCTCAGCGAGAAATGCCAGGGCGTTGCATTCATAAATCAGTCGCAATTTTCCGTTCGGATCCTTTGCCGTGGCGGGGTAGATATAAATTCCGCCCTTCAATAAATTGCGATGAAAATCCGCTACCAGTGAACCGATGTATCGCGCAGTATAGTTGCTGTCTTTACAATATTGGATGTAATCTTTTACGGATTGATTAAACGAGTTGTAAGACCCTTCGTTGATCGAAAAAATCTTACCACTTGGTGGTATTTGCATGTCAGGATGCGAATGGAAATATTCACCCAAACTTGGTTCGTAAGTAAATCCATTCACGCCATGTCCTGTCGTGTACACCAGCATCGTTGACGAGCCGTATAAAATATAGCCTGCAGCAACTTGCTCAGAACCTTTTTGCAAAATGTCCTCTTCCTGTATCGGCATTCCTGCCACAGACTTTCTGCGATAAATAGAAAAAATGGTTCCGATGGAAACGTTCACATCAATGTTCGATGATCCATCGAGTGGATCAATCGCAATAACATATTTCCCCTCATTATTCAGGTCAACATACGTTTCGGATTCTTCAGACACCAATGCGCAAACTTCACCACCTTTCATCAATGCCCGTGAGAAACGAATGTTTGCGAGAACATCGAGTTTTTGTTGTTGTTCTCCAGCGGTGTTCGTAGTTCCCACTGCTCCCATGATGTCGATCAATCCCGCTTTATTTACTTCACGATTTACCACCTTCGAAGCCAATGCGATGTCACGCAAAAGCTGTGATAATTCCCCGCTTGCGAACGCGAACTGGCCTTGATTATTTTTGATGAAACGATCAAGCGTACTTCCAATAGGTTGAGCTATCCGGGAAGATTCGATGCTTGGCGAGTAAACATTATTAATGGATCTTTGCATGGTATTATTTATAAGGTCTAAAGTTAATCCGCAAACGATTTAGTTTAATAAAAATGAATGTTTTTAAGTTTGGAGGCGCCTCAGTCAAAGATTCAAAAGGAGTTAAAAACGTGGCACTAATTCTACAATCTCATCGCTCTGAAAATCTTGTGGTAGTGGTTTCGGCCATGGGAAAAACTACCAACGCCCTTGAACGCGTTCTCGATCTATACTTATCAGGCAAAGACTACCAAACTGAATTTAACAAGTTAAGGACTTATCACGACAACATCGTCATAGAGCTTTTCGAAAAAAATCATTCCGTTTTTTCGGTTATCAATGAACACTGGAACGAATGCGAAACGAAATTAACCTCAGGAATTGAAGGCGATGCGTTATATGATCAAGTTGTCTCGTTTGGAGAGATCGTCTCAACAAAAATTATTTTTCACTACCTGATTGAAAAAAATATTCAGGCATCATGGCTTGATGCCCGCGAGTGCATTGCTACCGATAGCAATTTCCGCGAAGGAAAAGTTGATTGGACAAAAACACAAAATCGGATATCAAAAGCATTTACGCTTTCGGCAAACAATGTGACTGTTACACAGGGATTTATCGGGCGTGATGCAAACGGACTCACAACAACGCTTGGACGAGACGGCTCCGATTTTTCAGCCGCCATTTTTGCTTCTTGCCTTTCGGCGGATTCAGTAACGATTTGGAAAGATGTGCCTGGAATTATGAATGCCGATCCAAAACGAATGAAAGCAATAACAGTCTTCGAAGAATTACCTTTTCGCGAAGCCGCAGAAATGACTTACTACGGCGCATCCGTTATACATCCTAAAACCATCAAGCCACTTGCAACCAAAGGAATCCCTTTGCATGTAAAAAGTTTTGACGATCCTTCTTTACCCGGCACGTTAATTCATGAATGTCATGTTGATCAAATACCCCCACTGTTTGTTTTCAAAGACAACCAATGCCTGATCTCCTGTAAAGTTACAGACTATGCGTTCGTCACCGAAGAGCATATCAGCAAGATTTTTCATGCCCTTACGGAATTGAGCATTCATCTGAACGTGATGCAAAATTCAGCAATCTCTTTTTCGTTTTGCATAGACTTTCGTGAATCGAAGGTGAAGGCGTTGATCGAAAAATTGCGGGAACACTTTGAGGTGTATTACAACACAGGACTTACGTTGATCACAATAAAAAATTACGACGAGGAAACGTTCGATAGTTTTCGAAAACGCCCTGGGATTTTAATGGAGCAATCGTCACGGTCTACCCTTCAGCTTTTACTGAAGTCAAGCGCGCTCAATTAGCTTATTTTCTTTCTCCAGGTGGTGAAGAAAATTTTCGATCGAACGATTCAAAATATCAAACACTTCCTGAAAGTTTCGCTCACCACCGTAATATGGATCCGGAACGTCACCATGTCCATGAGGATCAAATGAACGCATCATTTTAACTTTGTCTGAAAATTTCTTGCTGTTTTCAAGTCTTAAAATGTTGCGGTAATTGCTTGAATCCATCGCGAGAATATAATCGAAGCTTTCAAAATCTTCCTCGCACAATTGTCTTCCACAATGATTGATGACAATTCCATTTTTCGTAGCATTGGCAATAGTTCGCGGATCGGGATTATCTCCAATATGATAGTTTGCCGTCCCACACGAATCGCCTTCTATCAAGTTATCCCATCCTCTCTTTCGCACTTTGTGTTTGAAAATCGCCTCGGCCAAAGGAGATCTGCAAATGTTACCCAAGCACACAAACAATACTTTAACTCTATTCATACAACGTTAAAACGCAAATATTGCCTTCGAAAGGTTACAAAGTAAAGTCAAATCCGGGTTACATAATATATTCGAGAACGATATATCGATGCATAAGCGCACTTTTTTCTTTAAACCTACGGGTTTGGAAAGCCTGTCTCACCGCCTGGGAAGGCTTTCTTTTTTTTCACCCTCCAATAATAAAATTGTATTGTTCGTCATCATTTTTCTGAAAGATGATGTTCGTTGAATTTCAAATCGCTAGTGCGAAAAACAAACAGCCTTGTTACATTCGCTAAGTCAATCTCTCAAACTATGGAACACATTATCGTCCAGGAACAGTTCGAACAATTCGTTGCATTAATTCAACTTAATCGCCCAAAAGAACTGAATGCATTAAACCTGCAATTGATGCAAGAGTTACGCGATACACTTCATCAGTTGGATCGAAACGAAAATGTAAGAGTGATTATTATTACGGGAAACGAACAGGCATTCGCAGCAGGTGCCGATATAAAACAAATGGCCGATAAAACTGCCATCGACATGTTGCAGATCGATCAATTCAGTACGTGGGATCAAATCCGAAAAACGAAAAAACCAATTATTGCCGCAGTATCCGGATTTGCGTTGGGAGGTGGATGCGAGCTTGCAATGACGTGTGACATGATCATCGCTTCGGAAACGGCAAAATTCGGACAACCCGAAATTAAAATTGGGGTGATGCCAGGCGCGGGCGGAACCCAACGACTAACAAAAGCAATTGGTAAAGCAAAAGCGATGGAGCTAGTGTTGACCGGAAAGTTTCTGTCGGCAGATGAAGCATTGTCTTACAAACTCATCAACAAGGTTGTTCCAACTGAAATGTATTTGCGCGAAGCGGTGCAACTCGCAAGAGAGATTTCTCAGATGGCTCCCATCGCGGTGCAGCTTGCAAAAGAAGCTGTCAATCGTTCCTTTGAAACAACATTGGACGAAGGATTAAATTTTGAACGTAAAAATTTCTATCTCGCGTTTGCATCCGAAGATCAAAAAGAAGGAATGAAAGCGTTTATCGAAAAACGCAAGCCTGAATACAAGGGAAAGTAGAATTAAATTTATCGAACGCTGATTCCCAGCCCGACAGTAAAGCATTTATATTTTTGCACAGTGTAGTCCGCATGCAGCGTTAAGACTGCAAGTTTCAACCTGAATCCTGCAGTGCCTCGAAAACCGGACGCAGCAAAATTCAGATCGATAGGATCCTTCTCATTGGCATCCGCCGTATCATTATCTTGATTAATGTCGTAGGTACCTTTGACGGCCATGCTCGACTTTGCAATGTTATAACCAAGTGCGCCATACACCGTAAGCACAGATATTTTCTTGGACACAATGGCCTGAATAGTAGTTGCGTTTAAATTAAATTCCGCTTTCTGATTCTGTCCTTTGAAAGTTTTAGAGTTGAAAGAAGTTTCAATATTAAACTTTGTGTATCCAACAAATGCTGAAAGATCGAATGGCAACATTTTTATTCCCGGTATCCATTGCTTGATATCATGCATAACTCCGACACCAAAAATCTTCAGCTTGCTTGCATCACCGAGATTCAGCGTTGGCGAATAGCGTAATTTGAGGTCCGTATTTTTTGGCAACCCAATGCCAAAGTTTGCAATGGGAATTGGAATCCAACTTGATTTAAAATTTCCTTTTATGTCGATGCCTGGCAAACCGGGAAACGTTGTGCTGAGAGGACCAATGCCAGTGCGAAATGTTGGGGTTTTATCCGGACCAAAAAGCGTTGGGGCATTCGGATAATTCGGAGAAGATGGTTCGAGTGTTACCTGCTGTAGTCCCAGTTTTGAGGGATTGAAAAGCATTTGATCTGAAGGAATTGTCATCGCATTCACCGAAAGGGTCAGATCTACTCCAAATAATTTATGAGGCTTGGCTGTGTTGTACCATCCTTGATTGAGACTTAACGAAATACTTTCCATCCCAGGCGCGAAGTACGCGTTCAGTATCTTTTTTGCATCGGGAATATTCGTTTTAAGGAATTGATCGATTTGCTCCTGGGCCTTGGCCGGGCGGGAGACAAAAAGAAAGGAAGTCATAAAACATATGACAAAGATTAAAGCGCGCATATAGGTTCGGTAGGGTTATTAGAATAGGAAATTAGAGAATTTAACTCGGAAACAAATGATCGTTTAAAAAATAATCACGGCAACGGGTTTCGTTGTATTTTTGCCTCCCATGATTTTTTTGTACGATACCGGAATTTTCTTAGCGTCAATCGTAGTCCGCATTGCATCTCTCTTTAATAGAAAAGCTAAAGCATTTGTTGAAGGAAGAAAACAGATATTTACTTTAATGAAATCGCGACTCTCGAATAATAGCAGTCCACTGATCTGGGTTCACTGTGCTTCCTTGGGTGAATTTGAGCAAGGTCGGCCTGTCATAGAGGAATTAAAACAAGCATTCCCCCAGTTAAAAATTTTATTAACTTTTTTCTCTCCTTCCGGGTTTGAAATCAGAAAAAATTATGAGAAGGCTGACTATGTCTTCTATCTCCCATGGGACACAAAGAAAAATGCCGCGCGATTTTTATCGATCATCCGACCATCGCTGGTGGTCTTTGTTAAGTATGAGTTCTGGTATCACTACACGAGAACGGTACGTGAAAATAATATTCCGTTGATTTCCGTCTCAGCGATTTTCAGATTAAGCCAAATATTCTTCAAACCCTATGGCGGTTTCTTTCAATCGATTTTAAAGAATTTCACCATGTTCTTTGTGCAGAATGGTGAGTCAAGAACGTTGTTGAAAGCCATTGGCGTAACAAATGCAATTGTTGCCGGCGATACCAGATTTGATCGCGTCAATAAAATTGTAAGTGAGTCGTCATTAATTCCAGTGGCCGAAAAATTCAAGAACAATGAAAAACTTATGGTGATCGGAAGTTCCTGGCCGGAAGATCTGGAAATCCTTGCTCCCTTCATCAATGAGTCCAAGCTTAAATTTATAATTGCTCCACATGAGATTTCCGAAGACTCACTCGCGAAAGTCGAAAAATCATTGCTGGTAAAATCTATTCGATACTCTAACGCCCAAAGCACAGAAAAATTTGACGATTACCCGGTTCTGATTATCGACAACGTTGGGATGCTCAGTCGACTTTACCGGTATGGCGAATTTGCTTTTATTGGCGGAGCATTTGGAAAAGGGTTGCATAACATTCTTGAAGCCGCGTGTTATGGTGTTCCGATCTTTTTCGGAAATCGGAATTTTGAGAAATTTCAAGAAGCGACCGACCTGATTAACCGTGGTGGTGCTTTCGCTGTAAAGGATTTCATCGATCTAAAAGAAAAATTTGAATTGGTGAATCAACCTGAAAATTTTCTGCTAGCCTGCGAAATAACACGTCTGTATGTTGAAGAAAATTTAGGTGCAACTGATAAGGTGGTGTCCTATTGTAAAAAAATTCTAGCGGAAAAACAGTCATGAAAGGACTCGTTCTTCGATCGACCGGATCTTTCTACGATGTACTTGGCGATGACCACAAGAAGTATAATTGCAAAGTACGTGGCAAAATAAGACTCGAAGAATATCGTGAAACGAATCCGGTTGCTGTTGGCGACAGAGTTGAGTTTGAGGTTATTAAAGATGTGGGCTCCATTCTTGAAATCCTTCCGCGGACAAATCATATCCTGCGAAAGTCAGTTAAAAAATCATCGCATTCCCATGTGCTTGCCGCCAATGTCGATCAAGTGATGTTAATTGCAACGCTGGCTTATCCACGAACGTCCACAGGATTTATTGATCGGTTCCTGGTTACAGCGGAATCTTTTCGAATCCCACAACTGCTTGTATTTAATAAAACCGATACACTGGATGAAAAATTGCTGGCGATTCAAAATGAACTTTCAAACATTTATCAAAGTATCGGTATTGAAACAATTTCAACTTGTGCGCTACGAGAGATCGACAGCGAAATCGTAAGCCGTCTCAATGGAAAAATCACTCTTGTGTCTGGCCATTCAGGAGTTGGTAAATCAACCTTATTGAACAAACTCGCTCCACACATTCAGCAAAAGACTGGAGACATCTCTGATTTTTCAGAAAAAGGAATGCACACGACAACATTTGCCGAAATGTTACAGGTAAATGAAAACA